>JAWXTL010000135.1:0-4763 GCA_044433565.1 Rikenellaceae bacterium
GTGGTCGGAGGTGTTGCTTACATCGACTATAATAAGTGTAAATTATGTCGTAAATGTGTAGCTGGATGTCCTACGGGAGCAATTGTGGCAGTGGGATTCCCTCCTGCAAAGCCAAAACCTGCGGTTGATGCTGCAGCAATAAAACCAGTTGCAAAAAAACCAGTCGAGAAACCTGCTGAAAAACCTGCTGAAAAACCTGCTGAAAAACCTAGTGAAACACCTGCTGAAAAACCTAGTGAGGCACCAGTAGCGAAACCAGTAGTAGCGAAACCAGTAGCCGAAAAGGTTGAAGAAAAGCCAATCGAAAAGGTAGAAGCAACAACAGAAGTAAAAACTGCCGAAAAAGCAGAATCAAAAATAACTGAAACACCCAAAAACGAATAATAGATCCAAAAAACTATGAAAACATTTTCTTTGGGTGGCGTTCACCCTCATGATTCAAAACTATCACGTGCCGTCGAAATAACCCAAGCACCTATGCCTACGGTAGTCGAAATACTTCTGGCTCAACATATTGGCGCTCCGGCCAAAGCCGTAGTCAAAAAAGGAGACACGGTCAAAGTAGGAGACCTAATTGGTGAATCGGGCGGCTTTGTCTCTGCCAATATTCACAGCTCAGTAAGCGGTACGGTCACAGCCGTAGATACCTCAATGGATAGCTCGGGAGTGAGAAAACCTTCGGTGACAATCCGTGTCGAAGGAGATGAGTGGCGAGAGGAGATAGACCAAAGCGAAACATTAATCGAAAAATGTGAACTATCACCAAAAGAGATAGTCCAAAAAGTAGCCCAATCGGGTATAGTAGGGCTTGGGGGTGCAACATTCCCATCGCACGTAAAACTAGGTATTCCAGCCGGAAAAACAGCCGAAGCACTAGTGGTCAACGGTGTTGAGTGTGAGCCATATCTTACGGCCGACCACCGTTTGATGCTAGAACGTTCGGGGGAGATTATAGTAGGTTGCCAGATCGTAATGAAAGCAATCGGGGTCGGCAAATGTTATATCGGGGTCGAAAACAACAAACCAGATGCAATAGCAACCCTACAAAAAGCAGCAACCGAAGGGATCGAAATAGTACCCCTAAAAGTGCAATACCCACAAGGAGGTGAAAAACAGTTGATAGATGCCGCAATGGGTCGCCGAGTACCAAGTGGAGCACTCCCAATCGAAGTGGGAGCCGTGGTTCAAAACGTAGGTACAATCTATGCAATCTACCAAGCAGTACAAAAAAATCGACCAATCATTGACCGTGTAGTAACAGTAACAGGCAAAAAAGTAGCATCACCAAAAAATATGCTAACCCGTATCGGTACGCCACTCAACCTACTGATCGAAGAGTGCGGAGGTGAACCCGAAGGAACAGCCAAAATCATAAACGGAGGCCCAATGATGGGTCGTGCCGTATCGACCCCAACAGCACCCGTAACCAAAGGAACATCGGGAGTGCTATTGATGGACAAAAAAGAGTCGAAACGCAAAGCCGAAAGCGTATGTATCTCATGCGCCAAATGTGTAAGCGTATGCCCAATGGGACTAGAGCCATACCTGATGTATAAACTAACCAAAGCAGGGGTAATGGATCGCCTAGAGGCCGAAAAAATAACCGACTGTATAGAGTGCGGATGTTGTTCGTTCACCTGTCCGGCCACCCTACCACTATTGGACTACATAAGAATCGGTAAAGGAAAAACAATGCAGCTAATACGCTCACGCCAAACAAAATAAAACCCAAACTAAGTAATAAAAATTTATATCTAAAAATATGAAAATAATCTCACCTTCACCGCATCTACATTCCGGCAATTCTACAAGCCGAATCATGCGAGATGTAGCCATAGCACTGCTTCCAACACTGCTATTTTCGGTATATCTTTATGGTCTTGAGTCGCTATACGTAACGGGTGTTGCGGTTGCGAGTTGTATGGCATTTGAATGGCTGATAAACAGATTCTTACTAAAGAGAGCAAACACGCTGTGCGACTATTCGGCAATAGTTACGGGTCTACTTTTGGCATTCAACGTGCCGCCAATGATTCCACTATGGATCGTAGTTCTAGGGGCATTTGTAGCAATCGGAGTGGCAAAAATGAGCTACGGAGGATTGGGTCGCAACTTGTTCAACCCAGCGCTTGTGGGTCGTGTCTTTTTGTTGATCTCATTCCCAGTACAGATGACCACATTCCACGTCTCGGCAGATGCCCTAGGAGTTGACTCAATCACAGGAGCAACACCACTTACATTTGTCAAAGAGGCACTATCAAAAGGAGCAAACGCATCGGAGATAATCTCAGGGTCGCAACTCCAAGATATACTATTGGGCTTCAAAGATGGTTCACTCGGGGAGATGGCCGGTATGATGATTATCCTAGGGGGAATATTCCTACTACTAAGAAAGGTTATCACATGGCACATTCCGGTGGTTACGATCCTAACGGTAGGGGTATTTGCAACAATCCTATGGCTAGTCGATCCAACCCAATACATCAACCCACTATTCCACATCTTCACAGGAGGTGTCCTATTGGGATCAATCTTTATGGCAACCGACTACACAACCTCACCAATGAGTGTCAAAGGGCAAGTGGTTTTTGCCATAGGTATAGGGGTGATAACAATGCTAATCCGCATCTGGGGAGCATATCCAGAGGGAATATCATTCGCAATCCTGATAATGAACGCCACAGTGCCACTAATCAACAACTATTTCAAACCACGCAGGTTCGCCAAATAATATCCAGATTATGAAAAGTAAACTATCAAATATGATACTAGCACTAGGAGGCATAACCCTAGTGGCAGCTCTTGCAGTGGCAGGAGTCTATGAGCTAACAAAAGCTCCTATTTCGGCTGCCCTGGAGACCAAAACCAATCAGGCGATAGCAGATGTATTACCCGAGTTTGACAACAATCCATCGGCCGAAAAGATAGCTTTTGCCGCTGGAACAGACACTCTGTTTGTCTATCCAGCAACAACAAGTGGTGAGCTAGTAGGCTATGCCATAGAGACCAAATCATCGGGCTTTGGTGGCGAGATGAAACTAATGGTGGGAATCACCGCCGAGGGCACAATACACAAAATATCGGTACTCTCGCAAGTCGAAACCCCAGGTTTGGGAGATAAAATAGAACCCACAAAATCAAACTTTAGCATCCAATTCCAAGGTCAGTCGCCTCAAACAATGAAAATGCAAGTGAAAAAAGATGGAGGAGATGTAGATGCCATAACCGCATCGACCATTTCGTCGAGAGCATACGTAGATGCCGTAAATCTAGCCTTTGAAATCTATAACGAACTTAAATAACCAATAACCTATGAATCAGTGGAAAAACCTTACAAAAGGTATTATAAAAGAAAACCCAATCTTTGTTCTGCTATTGGGTATGTGTCCAACTCTAGGTACTACGACTTCGGCTGAAAATGGACTAGGGATGGGAGTGGCTACAATGTTCGTTCTGATAATGAGTAATGTGGTGATCTCGCTAATCAAGAATCTAATCCCAGCCAAGGTGCGTATTCCATCATTTATTGTGGTGATCGCTTCGTTCGTGACAGTGGTTCAGCTATGTATGCAGGCTTATCTTCCTGCGTTGTTTGCAACACTCGGGGTATTTATACCATTGATCGTTGTGAACTGTATTATTCTGGGTCGTGCCGAAGCATTCGCAAGTAAAAACAACACATTGAGCTCGGCAATCGACGGAGTGGGAATGGGACTTGGTTTCACCCTATCGCTAACCCTACTAGGTTCGGTACGTGAGATACTAGGTAGCGGTTCGATCTTCGGTATGAAATTCGTCGAAGGAGATGCGATATTACTATTTGTCCTAGCACCAGGAGCATTTATAGCTCTGGGGTACCTGCTAGTACTATTCAACAAAGCTACTGCTAAACTTAAATAATTTGTATAGTTATGGAATATTTTGTAATCATTATATCAGCGATATTTGTCAATAATATCATCTTCGCTCAATTCTTGGGTATTTGCCCGTTCTTGGGTGTGTCAAACAAAGTATCAACAGCAATGGGGATGGGAATGGCCGTAACATTTGTTATGACCATAGCCTCGATCGTAGCTTTTTTGATTCAATACGGGGTGCTAGTACCACTGGGCATTGAGTATATGCAGACCATTGTCTTTATCTTGGTGATTGCCGCCTTGGTACAGATGGTAGAGATTATTCTCAAAAAGATCAGCCCAGCACTATATGGTGCTTTGGGTATCTTCTTGCCACTAATCACCACCAACTGTGCGGTGCTAGGTGTGGCAATTTTATTGGTACAAAAAGATTATAGTTTGCTAGAATCTGTTACCTTTGCAATTGCTTCGGCTCTTGGTTTCACACTAGCTCTTGTACTATTTGCAGGACTAAGAGAAAAGCTTGAGCTTACGGATGTACCAAAAGCCTTCAAAGGAGTGCCAATCGCCCTAATCACAGCAGGACTGTTGGCAATGGCATTTATGGGCTTCTCGGGCTTGGTAAAAGAAAAAACAGAATCAGCAAAATACGAAATGGTAAGTTCGGTGGAAACTCCACAGAGCAACGTTTCGCAAGTTACTGAATAAAACAAAAATATTGGCGTGGGAGGTCTGTCGCTGCTTTTGGCTCGTTAGCAATAAGGGGTAACAAAAAGAAGAGGAAAGTCCGAGCAACAAAGAGTACCGCACTTGCGAAATTACAAGATGGCAGCAATGTTATGGTACAGGCGGAAGAAAATAACCGCCATCTCTCACGAGGTGGTAAGGGTGAGAACGTAGGGTAAG
>JAWXTL010000136.1:0-4743 GCA_044433565.1 Rikenellaceae bacterium
TGCTAGAGACAGAAGTCGAAAAAACAAAAGAAATAGCCGACTCAGCAAAAGCCGCAACCCTGAAACCTTCACGACTAACCCTAGGAGGATATGGCGAAATCACAATGAGTCGTCACCTATATAGTAGCTCATGGCAGAGATATGCCCTACCAACAAAATATGCCGACGACAATGGCTACGGACGTTTCGATATTCCTCGTGCAGTATTTATGGTGGGATATGACTTCGGAAAAGGATGGAGCTTTGGAACAGAAATAGAATTTGAACACCTAGGTACAGGTTCGACCGTCGAAATCGAAGAGGAAGAGACCGGTGAATATGAATCAGAAATCGAACAAGGTGGCGAGGTGGTTCTCGAACAATTCTGGATCAACAAGAGTTGGAACAAGTCGCTAAACCTAAGAATGGGGCATATGGTAGTGCCAGTGGGATATACCAACAAATATCACCTACCAACACAATACTTCGGTGTTTCACGCCCCGAGGGTGACAACCAAATAATCCCTACGGTATGGCACGAAACAGGAGTTAGTTTTTGGGGCGACTGCAACAATTGGAGCTACGAAATCATGTTTATAGCAGGGCTAGATGCCGACCGCTTCTCGCCAGAGAATTGGGTGGGCGGAAGTGCCAACTCTATATATGAGTTCAAGATTGCCAATAGCTATGCCGTGGCATTTAGAGTAGACAACCGAAGCATAAAAAACCTAACACTAGGTCTTAGCGGTTATTATGGTCACAGCGCAAACAACACCCTAAATAGCTACGGATATTCTAATTCGAGCAACGGAGCAGTAGCCATAGGATCACTAGATTGGACATTCACACCAAAAGATTTCATCCTAAGAGGAGGTGCAATGTATGGTCACCTAAGCGATTCATACGCAATCTCGGTGGGTAATGCAGGTGCCACAAATGCAGCACCAACACCCGGAAAACCAGCCGTGGGAAGTGATGCAATCTCGATCGGTGTCGAAGCAGGATACAACATCTTTGGATTCTCCCCAGCACTGACGCAAAAGAATCAAAAGCTATATATCTTCGGTCGCTTCGACTATTATGATTCGATGTTCGACACCGAATCAGGCGTACCAGATTATGCTTATTGGGAGCGTCGCTGTTATTCAGCAGGTATCAACTACTCGCCAATGCGTGAGCTAGTCTTCAAAGCAGAATACCAATATCGTGATCTAGTAGACTCGCAATACAACGACGAGCCAACAATTTCGATCGG
Source organism: Rikenellaceae bacterium (assembly GCA_044433565.1). Classification (GTDB taxonomy): domain Bacteria; phylum Bacteroidota; class Bacteroidia; order Bacteroidales; family Rikenellaceae; genus Mucinivorans. The sequence continues at coordinate 1,235 of JAWXTL010000136.1, forward strand.
TTTGATGTGGACTGGATTCTTCAAAAAATAAAAAAAATACATTAACAAATTATAACTAACAATTATGCGAAAATTTAATTTTTTATGGGCAGTAGCACTTGGTGCCACCCTAACATTCACTTCATGTGAGAAAAACGAGAACGAGGAGACAGGACTAACAGCCTCTCAGACAGCATTCCTTACAGGATATGCAGAGGGTGTTATCGAAGCTCGTTACTCAGAACTTGCAACCAACGGTAGAGCACTTCTTAAAGCTGCTGAGGCGATCGAAGCATCGAGTGACGCAGACAAAACTACATTGATTGCAGCGGCATGTACTGCATGGGAGACAGCTCGTATCTCATGGGAGCGTACCGAGGCTTACCTTTTTGGCCCAGTAGACAAAGCAGGTATCGACCCAGGTATCGACTCATGGCCACTATCATTGCCTGACCTTCAAGCAAAAATCCAAAACTGGGACGATTCAAACAACGACCTTGCAGCAGACGGTGGTGACCTAAAAGGATTCCACGCTATCGAATATATCATCTTTGCTGATGGTTCGGCAAAATCTCCTTCGGTAACAGTATTTGATGCTGAATATGCACTAGACCAAGGATCTCTTTCGGACGAAGATTTCGAGGATAAATTGGAAAGCTATTTGGTGGCTGTATGTAACGAGCTTTATCGTTGCGTTCTTCAACTAGAAGCTGAGTGGAATCTCGCAGATCTTTCGGGTGACAAACTAACTGATTATAACGCTTTCGGAACAGCAATCACTCTTAATACAGCAGCAGGTGACTACGGTGACATCTTTATGGCTCCAGGTCTTGACAACGCATACTACTCATCATTTAACGCTTGTGTAAGCGAGGCTCTTGACGGTGCAATTGGTATCGCCGACGAGGTAGCAAACGTTAAGATCTCTGACCCAATCAACGCCGAAGTTGACTCTCCAGGTACTGGTCTTTTGGAAGTTGAATCATGGTTTAGCCACAACTCAATCTCTGACTTCACTAACAACGTACGTGGTATCAAAGAGGCATTCTTTGGTGAGCTTTGTACTTCTGAATCTTCATTCGACACTGATACTACTCCAGCATCTAACTCACTTGCAGATCTTCTCGCTCAAGTGGATGCAACAGCAGCAAGTGAAGCAATCGCAGCCATGAACGAAGCAATTGCAGCAGTTAAAGCAATGGATGCACCATTCAGAGACAACCTTTCATGGAGCTCAACCAACACAGCAGCAAAAGAAGCAGTGGCAGCAGTTCAAGAAGTACTTGAGAATGCAAAAACTATTCTTCTTCAATAATTTTTCCCTGAAAATTATTTTATCCCTTTAACTCACGATAATGAGCCATAGAGAGATTCTTCTCTATTGGCTCTTTGTCGCATAAATAATACAAAAGATGAAAAACAAATTAAATAAATATTTTTTGTTCTCGCTTCTAGTTGCAACAGTACTAAATATCGGTTGTAAGAAAAACGAACCAAGCGATGATCCAGAAGATGAAGGCACACCTGATTATTTCTATACCGGAGGAGAATTAGGCACAACGACCGTCTGGGAAACAAAATGTTTTGAACAGCCAAGCGAGGCAGTCGAGTTAGCAGGACTCGCTAATTCATTCCTACATGGTGAGGGGATTTTTGAAGGTCTCTTTGTTACCGAGGCAACCGATCTATCGTACCCTATGCGTGGTAAAGGTCCTCTTTCGATTCGTTCGATGTGTATCAACTGCCACCCAGGTTATGGTCATGGAAAACGTTTGGGCGACTACGGCAATGATATTACAGGTTTCAACACCTCGACTCGTGAGACGGGTAACGGTTACCTACTAGTGGTCTATGGTGCAGGAACTGATGGTGCATTTGGTGCAGACGAAGTAATCACCTCGGGTATCACAGGAAGCACTTGGCAGAATCCTAATGCCGAAGATGATAACTATGTTTCGGAGCTAACGGGTATGCCACAAACTCAATCTATCACGCCATTCAAAGCCCCAATCGACGAAGATCAAATCCAAATCAAATGGCACAAATATACCGACGAACACGGAAACCAATATGCCGACGGAACAACCTATGACCTGATCTATCCAGAGGTCATAATTCCAGAAGATGCTTTTGCTTACAAAAATAGCAATCTAGCCCAGGGGAATTATATGGTTAAGCTCGAAGCTACAATCGGTATCTATGGTACAGGACTACTAGATGCTATTGATGAAAGCTCAATTGACGCTGAGTACGAGAGTCAATTAGGAGAAATCTGGGGTGGCCGTCGTGGTGCCGACAAAACACAGCCCGACGGATCAGTGCGCAAAGGTCGTTTTACATACGGTTTGACCCGTGGTACATTGCAATATGGTGCGGGATCAAATGCGATTTGGAACATCACCAACGTCACCAAAGAGGGTGCCAATCGTGAGCAACACTCCAACTACATGACCGACTTCTATGCCGATGCAGCAGCCAACGATCCCGAAATCCTAGCCGCCTTGCCCGATACGTATTACGCATTCTTGGTGGGAGAAACCGAAGAGGAGACCAAAATCAAAGTCTACAACTATCTAAGATTCAACAGCACCTCGGGCGAAAGACGCTACACAGACTACAACGATGTAGACGCTTCGACTCAGCTTGACCGTGAACTAGCATTGGATGATTATATCGACTTTATGGTATGGCACCGTGGATTGGCAGTTCCAGCAGCACGTAACACCGATAGCGAAGTATTCCAACGTGGTCGTGAACTCTTCTCAGAGATGAGTTGCGACAAATGTCACCGTCCAACATGGACAACAGGCGAGGATAACTACGTGGGTGATGCGGATCTAGTGGGGAAACTACCAACATATCCAAATCAAAAAATCTGGCCATACACCGATATGTTGCAACACAACCTAGGTATGAAAAACAACATCCGAACAGGATGGTGTCGCACTACTCCACTCTGGGGTCGTTACCTAAATCTAGTTGCCAACGGCGAAAGTAGCCACCTACACGATATGCGTGCACGTAACTACGAAGAGGCAATCATGTGGCACAAAGGACAAGGCAAATATTCGAGCGACCAGTTCCGTGAACTATCGGCCGATGATCGTGCGGCGGTTGTCAAATTCCTACAATCCATCTAAATCACTTCTGCTGGTCGTATGATCCAGAATCAAAACTAGGGGTAGAAAGCTTGTAAAGGCTTTCACCCCTTTATTTGCAAAAAAAGCATGATAAAAAAACTAACCTTCTCGCTCTATTTTATCGTTACGCTCATATTGATCTGTGCCACAATCATCGAGAAATACGAGGGGACATCATTTATACAACAGACCATCTATGGTGCATGGTGGTTCTATCTGTGCTGGGCGGTGATGACCATTTTGGCTTTCATCTATATGATTAGGCAAAAGCTCTACAAGAGATTTGGCACGTTCTTGTTGCATTGCGCCTTTGGGGTGATACTCTTGGGGGCTTTGACCACAGCCCTAACAGCCCAGCACGGAGCAATATACCTACCCCTAGATCAGCCG
>JAWXTL010000137.1:0-4739 GCA_044433565.1 Rikenellaceae bacterium
CATCGAGGAGCTTCGCTCTCGATTGGTGGGTCGTGCCACTGACTCTCAGGAGGCGATAGATCGACGAGTTGCTAAGGCTTCCCAGGAGTTGGAATATGCCGATCGCTTCGATGTGCGTATTGTCAACGATCAGCTAGAGAGTGCTTTGAGTGAGGCTGTTTCGGTGGTTTCGGCACTTGGTGGTCGGGCGAGATAGTTTTATGACCGATAACTCTCTTTGACACTATGCGTGTAGCACTTCTTATGGGTTCTTTCAATCCCATTCACAAGGGGCATACCCTTTTGGCTCAACATATCCTCGCCGAGGGGTTGGTCGATCGTGTTTGGCTGGTTGTCACACCTCACAATCCAACCAAGAGTCAGGCTTCGTTGGTCGATTTCGACCATCGGGTCGAAATGGCACGTCTGGCTACCGCTTCGATCGAGGGGGTCGAGGTGTCGACCATCGAGGATGAGTTGCCACGTCCTTCGTACACCTATCATACTATTTGTGAGCTACTCAGACGTTACCCACATATCAGGTTTACTATTCTAGCGGGTTCGGATATAGCCCACCAGATAAAAGATTGGTATCGAGCAGATGAGCTGCAAAGTATGGTTCAATTCTTGTATTACCCACGCAAAGAAGGCTCTTTTGTGGCAAGTTCTCAATTGCAGAATGCTCCCGTGATGGATGTTAGTTCAACGAAACTACGTTCGGCAGAGGCAATGGATCTGATTGATGAGAGGGTCAAAGAGTACATTTTCAACCATAATTTATATCCACAGATGAAGACTATCGGTTATTACACAGAGCAGCTAGAGCGCAAACCTACGGCAGATCATTACTATGAGCGTGGTAAGCTGCATTATGCTCATAATGATTTTGGTCGTGCTATTAACGATTTCAATAGTGCTTTGGAGTTAGATCCTTCGCATAGCAGTGCACGAAAAATGGTGCAGATGACCAATAGTATTTTGGATTTCCGTCATTTTGATATTTACAACCCTTAGTTTTTTTTTGGGGGGGTACCCAAGGGTGGTCGGAAGAGATTCTATACCCAAAGATATGGAATGTTCTCGGACGGCTGTCGGGATTTGCCTCGTAAGCCTTCAGGTTTACGGGGCTCCCGACGGGGGGAGCCGTCCGCCCCGTAGAGATTTTACCTTGCGGCAAAATCTCCGCTGTCGCAATTTGGATTTATTACCTTAGAAGATATTGATTGTACTGGGACTCTCGGGTCTTTTCTGGGACTCTTGCTGGGTCATGTGCGACTTTAGTAATGCAGGACTGCCCCTTATAATCAAGGGGAGTGTCCGCCCTGCTGACTTTTCTGCGCAGAAAAGTCTCGCTGTCGCAATTGGAAATTCGATGAATCGTTCGTATTCTGGGTAAAGCCAACTAACGCTTAATTGGCATATATCCCGCCATACGAGCCTCCTCAATATTTACCACATAATACTCATCCTCTTCGATACGCTTATTCAACTCATCATAGGTGATAACCTCGATAGCCTCATTGAAACTAGTAATATGATCGGTATTGTCGCCCATCAATGTGGTCTCAATCAAAACAACCCCACCCTCTTCATCGGTAGATCCATACTCACCCATATCCAACTCCTGGGGATAACCCACAGCCAAAAAACAGTGACCAGGAACAAAAATCAAATAAGGATCCAGCCCAATCTTACGATAAATAGAGGCCAAAATCACCGAACCATCAACACAGTTAGCCTGTACATTATTAATCACCTGATCTATAAACCGAACATACTGTGACCCAACATTCTCACTAACAGTCGAAGTGTTCACAACATTGCTATATCGAGTGCCCCTGTTCGAGAAATATTCCCAAACCCAAACCAACTGATTAACAAAATCCTGAGCATCGCCCTGATAGTCCAAAAACTGACGATCACGATCCACAGCAAGTATCTCTTGAAGAATATTATCAATCTGAGGGTAATCCTCATTAACATACAAAGAGAACATCTCCGAAATGTCAACCCACTCTTCGTCTTCATCGAACATACCATAGACACATTCGTTGATCGAACAATATTTAATCACATAATTTATACGATCAATCTCCTTGCCATCAATCTCAAGGATACAGGTCATGGTCGTCGAGCCACCCTGAGAGAGGCGAGTCAGCTCATCATATTTCCATTTAATCACGGGATAAACGACCATCTCACCAGCCTCGGAAGCCACCTCTTGGATAATGGTCTGCTGGTTGAGCGTGGTCTCCTCGATGGTGATACGGATCACCGAACGAGCACTTGGCGCATTGAGGAAAAAGCTATAAAAGACATCCGAAGGGTCTTCGTTTGAAGCATTCCAAACAGCAAGTGAAGGATAGAACACCCCACCGAGAAGTTCATCGGTAAGGATCGTAAAATCGACATCTGCCGGATTCTGAGCATAAGATTTTTGGCTCACCGACAACGATAGCAGGGCTATAAATAGGGCAAGTAATTTCTTCATATTATTTATAGATTTGTTTTTGGTTATTTATCTTTACACCACAAAGATATGCTTTTTTTGTGGTATCAATGATAAAAAATTACAGATATTTAAACTAGGCAGCAATATACCCTACCGAGGGTCGTTGAACAGCTTTTTAAGTATCTCGATCTGGCGAGAGGGATTATAGTTTGTGTCGACCGCCTGATAACACTGCTGGGTGGGTTTCTCGCCCCGAAGAGCCTCATCAACGGCCGATACCAATCCGTCGAGAGAACCCTCGGTAAAGAGAAATCCAGTCACTCCATCCTCGATAATCTCGGCCTCGGGCATCTGGCTCTCGAAATTGGAATGGGTAACAACTGGAGTCCCAAACATAAATGAATGGATCACCGTGAGACCAATAGACGAAGGGTTGACAACCACACGTGCGTGGCTAATAAGTGTAGCGAGAAATTGCTGATCGTAACACTCCCCATAAAACCACACCCGATCCATAACGCCCAATTGTTCGCCCCGAGTGCGAAGCCCCTCTTGGATCTCGCCACCACCCACAACGACCAAATTACACTCCAAACGGGTCATTGCATCAAGCAACAGGTCGACCCGCTTGAAAGGGGTCAATCGCCCCAAATAGCAGATCACAGGCAAATCATTCCCAAAGTAATTACGCAAAAAACCACCATCGCCCACCCTCTCACGCAAAGCCAACTGAGTGTCATAGTCCAAAGAATTATAGATCACAGTACTCTTTTTGAAACCCCTCTCGGCCAACAAACGAGCACCTCGCTCCCCATACAAAAGAGCATTACCGGCCACCTTGAAATAGAGCATATTCTTCCACCGCTCCAAGCGACTCTCCGACCCCTTTAGCCCATGAGACCAAAGATAGACTCGACATCCACACAAGCGAGCCGCAAGAGCAATCAACCAATTAGACAGAATCCCTGCATTACCCGTAAGGATATAAGCCTCATAACGTTTACCAAAAGCCTTCGACCAAGCACCACTCTGCCAAACCAGTTTCCGTCCCCGATAACGATTCCTCAGGGTACGATCCGCCCCCATATCCAAAGAGGCAATCCCCTCGGAGGAGTGATCGCCCACAAAAATATCTATATCCAACTCCTGCTGCATCAGCTCATAGATAGCACGACGATAATGAGGAGCAATATTAAAGATAGCACAAACTTTCATAAACAATTCTAAAATTAAACATTAAACATTGAACATTAAATCACCAAGACCTCCCGAGCCAAAGCTCCCAAGAAGCAATTTCCTGTTCATTCATTTCTTAAAAAATTTTGTTAATTCAAACCTCAAAGTTATTAAAAATAGCCTTAACTTGTATATAATAGCGAGTTAAATGGCTAGAAATAGATAAAAATTATTACCTTTGCCCCCTGCGTGGGTAACTATTTGCCCAAAACCAAGATTTTTTATGTTTAGATTAAGATACATTTTCATACTTTTACTGGCTACTCTATCGCTGACTTTGCAGGTAAACGCCCAAAATTCCTATGATGGAATTGGTATGGGCGAGATGCCGCCACAAGATCAGATGGAGGGGGAGGGTCAACCGCCACATGAGGGAGCTGATAGTGTGGCTAAACGTCAACGCAAACCTCTCGAATCGTTCTATTTTGATGACTCACTACGTGCCACACCTATTTTTGCGTGGAGTGTAAATCCTTCTTATAATACTATTGATCGACAGATAGTAGATACGCTAATCGACAATTTCCAGATTGATTATGCCTTTATGGAGCAAGGAGTAGGTAGTGCAACAATCGGTAATGCGGGGGGAGCATCAATTCCTCTTAACTATTTTGATCGCCCACGATGGGAGAACTTCAGCTTTGTAGAGGTATGGGCACCATATATCCTAACGCCAGACAAAGTACTATTCTACAACTCAAAAACCCCATACTCTCGTTTGAGCTACCAAATGTCGGGAGCAACATCCATCGAAGAGCAACTCTTTGAATTTGTACTATCTCACAATATCTCGCCATCGACCTCGGTCAACCTAGTCTATTCGGCAGACGGAACACGAGGTATGTACCAAAATCAAACCACACTAGATCGCAATTTCTCTCTAAACTTTGCCCACACCGGCAAACGCTATGCAATACACGGAGGATATATCCTAAACAAAGGAACAATCGAAGAGAATGGTGGTATAGTAGATGATAGCGAGGTGCTAGATACAGTCCTCTCGTCGGCAAGTCAGATAGATGTCAACTTCGACGACTCGCACAACTACTACACAGGGCACACATTCTGGTAC
>JAWXTL010000138.1:0-4716 GCA_044433565.1 Rikenellaceae bacterium
GTAGGTTCATTACCTCTTTACCATTTTTTGAGTCTAGGTTACCTGTTGGCTCATCGGCTAGGATTATCTTTGGTTCTGAGATTACGGCACGTGCTATTGCTACACGTTGCTGTTGACCTCCCGAGAGTTGGTGTGGGAAGTGTCCTGCACGGTGCGAGATTGCCATACGTTTTAGGATTGCGTTTACTCTGATTTTTCGCTCTTTGGCTGGTACTTTTAGGTAGATTAGCGGAAGCTCTACGTTTTCAAATACGTTTAGTTCGTCTATTAGGTTGAAGCTTTGGAATACGAAGCCGATGTTTCCTTTTCGGGTTTTGGTTCGGCCTTGTTCTTTTAGGGTGCTCATCTCTTCTCCGTCTAGTTGGTAGCATCCGGCGGTTGGTTCGTCTAGCAGTCCTAGGATGTTTAGCAGGGTTGATTTTCCGCAACCCGATGGGCCCATTATGGCTACAAATTCTCCTTTTTTCACCTCTAGTGATACTCCGTTAAGGGCTAGGGTTTCGATGTCTTCTGTGCGGAAGATTTTTTCTAAGTTTTGTACTTTAATCATGATTTTAATTGTTTTAAAAGGTTAGTTATTTTGATTTATTAATTGTTTTTTCTGATTTGGATTGTTGGGTTGGCACTGGCTGTTCGGTACGATCGGATGGTTACTACGGCTACTATTAGCAGTACAACGACTATGAGTATTAGTGCGAATACCCACCAGTGAATAGGAGTTCGATATTCGTATGACTCTAGCCATCGTTGGATTATGTAGTAGCTCAGTGGTGCTGCCATCATAAATGATACTATTGAGATCTTTATGAATTTACGGTTAATCATCCAGAGTATTCCTGCGATTGATGCCCCGTGAATCCTGCGTATTGTGATCTCTTGCGCACGGTGGGCAGTCTCGAAGATCACTAGTCCGAAGATTCCCATCAATGCTATCAAGATCGACACAATAGTAAATGTTGTTATAAGTCGGAATAGATTTTTGGTTTCGACCAGCTGTTCGGCTTGTTCTTCTTCGAAATCTTTTACAATCAATAGCTCCGTGTTACATTCGGGGTAGCAGTCCAACAGACATCTCTTAATCTCGTCAGTTACCTGCTCCTTGGTAACGTTGTCGTGAGTACGAATGTAGCTTAAAAAACATGTTATCATTCTTTGCTGACCAATATTTCCGTTAACAATGTATGCCTGATATGAATCGGGTATTTCTTTATCTGGAGTTATTATATCACTACACACCCCAACTATTTTACCATAAGAAACCTCGTCTCCAACTTTGAAACCTGTCTGTTTTATAGCCGTTTCGCTGAGAATTATTGCTGTTGTGTAGTTACGGTATCTGTCCCTATGAAATCTCGACCATCGAGGATCTTTAGCCCCAATAGTTTGATATAATCTATATCTACATAATTTACCGCTATATAACTCGAGTCAATCGTTTTCATATAATTTGTGAACGAAGGTTTATCTAATAGATAGTCACGGCTGAGGATAGTATTTTCGACTATTGGGCTCTTTTTGAGTTCGCCTAGAAATATGTTTGCCTTCTCGGGTTGGTAGATTGTAACCTCGGGTGGCAGCTCCACCGAGAAGAGATTATCTTTGCTGTACCCTAGGTCTCGATCCATTGTGTGGTTGTATTGCACCTGAATAAAGGTGGTGCAACAGATCAGAGCCAGTGAGATTACAAGCTGTACGGTCACTAGCGTATAGCGCAACGCCTTACCTTGACGAGTTCCGGCAAACGCCCCCTTGATGGTAAATAGCGGCGAGAACGAGGTGATATATCGGGCAGGTAATATACTGGTGAGCACTGCCAAGACTAGGGCAACAACAGCGGTGACGATGATCGTCGGGATATTATCCTCGAAACGTATCGAACTGGTGATGTAGTTTGCCAATGGTGACTCGTCGACCATAGCAATCAGCACCGTAGCAACCGCCAGAGAGACGATGGTAAGTCCGATTGTTTCGGTTATGAAATTTATTCGTAGTTGCAGATTTGAGCATCCAAATATTTTGTAGGTATTCACCGATTTGATCCTTACGGGTACTAGCGCAAAGAAGAAGTTAATGAAGTTGACAAATGCCACCACCAGAATCAATATGGCAATACTTATCAGAATGTAGGTAAGCACCACATTGCCCTGTCCAAACTTCTTCTCGCTATCCACGATTAGCGGATTGAGATAGGTCTGGGTGATTGGGATAAAGGTGATTGATATATCTTCAGGAACCGGCAGATCTTTAAATGTAGTAGTGCTAGAGGTGATTACCTTTGCCTGTTGCATTAGTGTCTTCTGGGCTGTGGTATTCAGATCATCTTGGGTTACCCCTTTGGCGGCTTTGACTATAAAGACGTGTTGCGATGCAATAGCAGAGTGTTGATATCGGTCGGCTCCAACGTTGGCGGTTATATCTGTTTGGCAGAAATCCACATTGTCGGGACAATCTTTATAGATGGCAACCACTCGACCCGTTGGGATTTCGGGTGCTATTTTGTCACCAAAATAGATCACATCACCAGCCGAAATGTTATACTGCCGAGCTTTTGACTCGCTGATAATTGCGGTATTGAGCGATCCTGTTAGGTCGAAATTCTCGATCGACCCATCAATAATCTCAAGCCCTAGCAGCTCGATTGCATTTTTGCTGGTTGTTCCCACGCTCATTGTGTGAGTGAGGGGGTTATTGTTATACAGGTGGGTGATGTTGTATTCGTAGAGGGGCCCTACTGCCAGACCTGTTTTTTCGATCTGGGGCACCGATTTACTCACTTCCTCCAGTAGGTATCTTGAGACCCATGGGGTGTGTAGTGGTTGTTTCTCGTTTGGCGTAATGGTTGCCATATAGAGATTCTCGTGATCGGGGATCGCTTGGTTGTAGGTGTAGTCGTACTTTAGCTGTGCTATAATTAGATAGAGCGAAGCAAAGGCGATCGAGAGCCCTGCGATGTTGAGTAGACTAGAAGCACTATAACGCTTTAGTGTACTGATGAAATTTCGGAAGATTAGTTTCATAGTTATATTGGGTGTTAGTTATTTTTTCTGATCTGGATTGTTGGGTTGGCACTGGCTGTGCGGTATGAGCGGATGGTTACCACCGCCACGACCAATAGAGCCACGAGTATTAGTATCACGCCGAAGATCCAAAGGTGAATCGGTGTGCGATATTCGTATTGCTCCAACCACCCCGTAATAATCTGATAGCTTAGGGGTGCTGCCACCACAAAAGCAATAAGAGTCAATCGAAGGTATGAGCGATTTATCATCCAAAGAATCCCACCGATGGTTGCCCCATGAATACGACGAACGGTAATCTCCTGCGTACGGTGCGAAGTATCAAACAGTACCAAACCAAAGATACCAATAAGCGAGATCGCAATCGAAATCACCGTAAAAAGCCCAATCAGCTGAGTAAGATTATCCTCTTTGGCATAAAGCATGGCGACCTCCTCGTTGTAGGTTTTGAATACCGAAGTCTCTACATCGCAATCAGGCACCACATTGAGCATCATCCCCTTGACCGCATCCTCAACCTGGTAGCGTTGCTCGATGTCGTTTAGGCGAATGTATATTATTGAATAGTAGGGTTGCAGTTGTCTGATTGCAAGAGGTTCGATCCGCTTGGTAAGTGGTTGGAAATTGAAATCCTTGAAAACCCCAATAACGCTATGTGCTTCCCGTATCTTAGGGTCATTAATATCCAATCCAATCTGTTTGTAGGCGGTTTCATTGATTATATTATAATTTACACTGTCAGTCTCCCTGATATTGCGCCCTGCGACTATCTCTACATCCATAAAATCTAGAAATCCGTGATCCGCTGACCATATTTGCAGAGTGACTGATGTGCCAGTCTCTTCACTACTGTAAGACGAGATCATACCACTGAGCTCAACAATTATACCCGAGGAAGTACGCATTGCATCTTTAATTCGAGGGTCGTTTTTCAGCTGTTCGTAGACCCTATCCCCTTTACTTGCTTCCCATAGTGATTGGGGCAATGTGATAGAGAGCACTCCTTGGCTATCAAACCCTGCGTTGCGGGTCAACATAAATGAGTGTTGGGTCTTGATAAATGTCACGCAACAGATCAACATAAACGAGATAATCATCTGTACGGTGATAAGCGTATAGCGCAGTGCTCTACCACGTGAGGTTGCACCAAATCGCCCTTTGATGGTAAACATCGGAGAGAACGAAGTGATATAGATAGTCGGATAGATGCTAGTTAGGATTGCCATCACAAATGCAATTGTCACAGTCAGAGCAACGGCTGTGAGGTTGCGGCTAAACTCAAACGGTGCTGTTACGTAGTGGGCAATTGGCGAATCCTCGCACAGCGCAACCAGCAGAACCGCAACCGAGAGTGAAACGATCACCAGCCCGATTGTCTCGCTGATAAAGTTGACACGAAGCTGCCCCTTGGAACAACCAAAAATCTTGAATGTATTGACCGTCTTGATACGCATTGGCACCAAAGCAAAGAAGAAGTTCACGAAGTTGATAAGGGCAATAATCAGAATCAAAGCCCCCACTACGATCAAAATCCGAATAATCATCCGATCACCTACGTTGATTATAAATCCGCCATCAATTCGTTCGTCAAGGTGGGTCTGGGCAAGGGGGATAAATTCTACATCAAAATTTTTGTCAAGATCTTGACCCCGAACCTGATCGGGCATTACCCTCTTGATCTGATCTATCATATCTTGCC
>JAWXTL010000139.1:0-4697 GCA_044433565.1 Rikenellaceae bacterium
ATTGCGCCCCCCGAAACCTTGTCGAAGACTCGACAAGGTTTTTTTGTCGGGTGGGGGGCGAGAAATATCCGTGCTCTAACCGCTAGGAACTGTGAGGCTTTTTGAAAAAAGCCCCACACCCCAAAAACTTTTGTCCAGAAATTCCCCCTCCAAGGGGAATTTCTTCATTAGAACGACCCCAAAGTGTTGCGAAAAACTCCTTCTAATAGAAATGGTTCAATTGCGACAGCGGAGATTTGCCTTCGCCAGAAGGGAAATCTCTACGGGGCGGACGGCTCCCCCCATCGGGAGCCCCGTAAACCCGATGGCTTTACGTGCCACACCGACAGCCGCCCGAGAAAATACCATATCTTCGAGGGTAGAATCTTTTCAACTGCGATAGCGGAGACTTTCTTTCGCCAGAATGGAAATCTCTATGAGCCCCCTCGACAGCCGTCCGAGTACAGACACAAAAAAGGCGATAGAGACACCCGAAAAGTGTTTCACATCGCCTTTAACATTCTGCGGGGATCAAAAAAAACACCCCTAATTCCAAGAATATTAAGCTTCTGGTTCGATAGCCTCTACTGGACATACCCCAGCACAAGCACCGCAATCAATACATGAAGCTGAATCAATAACATAGAAGTCTCCTGAAGAGATCGCTTCTACTGGACATTCGTCAATACAAGTACCACATGCAGTACATGTATCCTCTGCAATTTTGTAAGCCATAATTTTAATTTTTTAATGTTGTTGTGTGTGTTATTCAAAGGCAAAAATAACTTTATTTTTGTCGCTTTCCAAATTTATTTACTCCCCATCCACCGATATTTCACATCATCGAGGCTGAGATGATCCATAATTCGATCCACTACACTGTCAACCATATCTATAATGGTCTGCCCTTTAGCATAAAACGATGGTGTTGCTGGTAGGATTGTTGCTCCTGCTTTTTGTAGCTTTACCATATTTTCTAGGTGTATTAGCGATAGTGGGGTTTCTCTTGGTACTACTATCAATTTTCGTTCCTCTTTTAGCATTACATCTGCCGAACGTGAAATTAAATCTGATGAAATACCGTTTGCCACTCTGGCTAACATTCCCATTGAGCAGGGGATAATGACCATGGCTTCGGGAGCTGATGATCCTGATGCTACCCCGTTGAAGTAGTTTTGGTTATCTAGGATCTCTGCTTTGGGTGTGGCGGCTAGTTGTTCGATTATTTGTTCTGATAGCTCATGCCTTGCCACTAGGGTCGCTGTTTGGGTTAGTGTGATATATATTTTGGACACCCTCTCCAACCCAGAGGTGCGCTCTATTAATCTCTGGGCGTAGATTGTGCCACTTGCTCCTGTTATGGCTATGTGTAGTCTCATGGGCGGGAGGATTTTATAGGAATGAGTACTCTTTGGAGTAGAGTAGGTGTTGCTGGGTGTAGTTGGCAGGATATGATATTTCTACATCGGTAATCTCTCCGTTTTGATCTTTGATTGCCTTGTATTGGGGATTGACGAAACCCGAATAGGGTGCTATGTTTAGTTTGGCATAACGCTCTAGCACCTCTTTGTGAAGCTCTTGGTTGACCTTTACTCCGTAGGTTTCTATCAGTTCTTTGCCTCGGGCGTAATCACCTTCGCTTTTGATTCTTTGAATCTCGGCTAACATCTCCCCGAATATCGAACGTAGCTGGGCGTAATTGTTTATCACGACATAGCTCTTTCCCTCTTTCTTTTGGAGTTCTATTACTTGATCTTTGCTTCCTAGTTCGTATGCCCACCATGCGATCAATTGTCGGCAACGCATATGTGCTTGTTCGATTGTTGCTCCCTCTTTTACACGGGTTAGTTGACCCATCATTCCGTTGAAGATAAAGGTGTAATATTCGGCAATGGCTGCCTCTGACGATGGAATAACCCCAAGGTCTATCAGCTTCTGATCGGCTATGTAGTAGAGTGCAAAGAGTTCGGCACGTGCCTCTTCTAGTGGTGAGCTATAATTTTTTAGTTCATCTCCTTTGACTCCCTCTAGCAGTTGTCCGCTTCCGTGCCCTAGACATTCGTGCAGGTCGACTGCAACATCGTGTGAGATTGCCGAATACTCTTTGATGATTCCCTCTACTTGTGGGGGATAAAATTCTGTGCCAAAACCACTTCCCACCGATGCTTTGTTATAGGCTTGGGTAAAGTTGGCTATGGTTACTGATTTGCTTCCGTGGTCACGACGGATCCAATCTGCATTCGGTAGGTTGATTCCAATGGGCGATGCTGGATAGCAATCACCTGCTATTATTGCTGCTGTTATCACCTTTGCTGAGACACCTTTGACCACTTTTTTCTTGAATTGAGGTGCTACGGGTGAATGATCTTCAAACCATTGAGCTTCAGCAGATATGGCTTGTGTGCGTAGGGTTGCCTCTTCGTTTTTGAAGTTTACTATCGCTTCCCATGTGGCTTTTTGCCCTAGGGGGTCGGTGTAGTTTTCGATAAAGCCATTTACGAAATCAATTTTCGATTGGGTATCTTCGACCCAGTTTATGCTATATTGATCGAATGTTTTGAGGTCTGCTGTTTTGTAATATTCGATTAGCAGTCCGATGGTTTTCTTTTGGCTATCATTTTCGGCAAATTGTTCTGCTTTTTCTAGCCAGTAGACTATCTTTTCGATTGCGGCACTATACATTCCGCCCATTTTGTAGTGCCTCTCTACTATTTCTCCTGCGGCATTTTTTTCGACCTTTGAGTTTAGACCATACGATGGTGGTTGTTGATCTTTTGGGTCGCTCATTTCTTTGTAGAACTCCTCTACCTCATGTTGGGTTACCCCTTCATAGAAATTTACTGCCGAGGAGGTGATTAGATCCGAACTGGTATCTTGACTTACTCTTTTGGGGTATAACTGCGGATCGAAAATTATATCCACTAGGGTAGTGTCGACCTCCATTCCACACGCTTCGAGAAGCGAGATGTAGTATTCACGAGAACACGTAGGGGTAAACTTGTCGTTCGAGTAATGGTGGTGAATGCCACTAGAGAACCACACCTTTTTGAGGTAGGTTTCAAATCCGATCCACGGGGTGGTTGTACGATCACCATCGAACGTCGTATAGATCTTCTCTAGCTCACCACGAATGGCTAGATTGTATTTGAAATGTTGGTCAAAAAGAATATCACGACCACACAGGGCTGCCTCACTGAGATAATAGATCAAGGTTTTCTGTTTGAGGGTTAGCTCCTCGAATCCCCCAACTCGATATTGCAAGATTTTTATATCGTCGAACGTGTCAACTTGCCATTGTACCTCCTCTAAATTCTCTCCTTTTGTAATATCCATAATTGTCGTCTGGTTGTTTTATAATTCTTTTTTGTAGTGCAGTTTTTTGCCAAAGCCCAAGGTGTTGTCTGTGAGTTTTGCTGTTAGGATTTCGACCCTCCACATTGGTTCAAGTGATGCCGCTGCATAGGGAAATCTTTTGATATATGCTTTTTTGTCACTCTCGTCCCCTTGGTGAAGGATGCCTGTGATCTGAATACCTTGCAAACGCCCCACGATACGACTCTCGAGCACCACGCTTACTGCCACCCGAGGATTGATCTCACCCTCGTAGATATGACGTGTCTGGGGTGCGGATGTAAAAACCAAATCGCCCGTCGAGCTAACCACATAAAAAGCGTGTGATACCCACGCCTGCCCCTCGATCGAAGTGCAAAGAGTCAGGACATGATGTTTGCGTAAAAATTTCGAGATCCGAGGATCCATAACCACTTGATCGTTCATCGTAACACTCAATTTACATACGTGTGATAGGAGCAATATTCAAAGGCGAAAATTCCTCTTTTTGATATTTATAATACCCAGCAATACCAATCATTGCTGCATTGTCGGTGGTCAACACAAATGGTGGTATATGCACAGTCCAGCCACGTTTTTTGCCCTCTTTGACAATTGCATTGCGCAATCCCGAATTTGCCGAAACACCCCCAGCGATAGCCACCTCGTCAATGTCGTATTTCTTAGCCGCTTTAACCAACTTATTCATCAAAACCTTGATAATAGTATGTTGCAAAGAGGCGCAAAGGTCAGCCTTGTTCTGTTCGATAAATGTGTCGTCCTCGGCCATACGATCCCGAAGGGTATATAGGAAAGAAGTCTTCAATCCCGAAAAACTATAATTCAACTCGTCGACCTGAGGTTTAGCAAAGTTGAAAGCCTTACGGTCACCCTCTTTGGCAAGGCGGTCAATAATAGGCCCCCCTGGGTAACCCAATCCCATCACCTTAGCACACTTATCAAAAGCCTCTCCAGCCGCATCATCAATCGTGGTGCCCACAATCTCCATATCAAAATAGTCACGCACCAAAACCAACTGAGTATGCCCCCCCGAAACCAAAAGAGTCAAGAAAGGAAATCGAGGCATGGAGCGTGGCTGGTCGGGAATCTGAACAAAATGCGAAAGAATATGACCCTGCAAATGGTTTACCTCGATAAGCGGAATGTCAACCCCCAACGAAAATCCCTTAGCAAAAGACAAGCCAACCAAAAGAGAACCCATCAAACCAGGGCCCCGAGTGACAGCAATAGCATCAATTTCGTCTCGCTCGATCTGGGCACGTTTAATAGCTGCATCAATTACAGGCACAATATTTTGACCATGAGCACGAGACGCTAACTCAGGGATGACTCCCCCATAATCAGAGTGTACCGCCTGTGAGGCTATC
>JAWXTL010000140.1:0-4669 GCA_044433565.1 Rikenellaceae bacterium
CTCGAACAGTTGCAGAGTTATACTACTTCTCGATTGGAGGTGATTTTGGCTCGATATGGCAAGAAGATTATTGGTTGGGATGAGATTCTCGAAGGGGGCGTAACTCCTAGTGCTACTATTATGTCTTGGCGTGGCGAGAAGGGTGGTATTGAGGCTGCCCAGATTGGCAATAATGTGATTATGACACCCAATACCAAGGGTTTCTATTTGGATTACTATCAGGGCGACGCCAAGGTCGATGAGGTTTGTTTTGGAAGCAAGACCTATTTGGCGGATATTTATCAGTATGATCCTATTCCTTCGGTGATTCGTGAGGCAGGGCTTGAGCGGTATATTATGGGGGTTCAGGCTAACCTTTGGAGTGAGTATGTTTATAGCGATGATCGTTTGGATCGTGCTCTTTATCCTCGTGTTTTGGCTTTGGCCGAGGCTGGTTGGAGTGATCCTTCGAGGCGTGATTTTTCGGACTTTTGTAGGCGAATGGCAGGGTCTTTGGTTCGCTTGGAGCTAAAGGGGGCTGATTATCATACTCCTTTGGTCGAGCAGGTTGGCGGGTCTTTTGATCGAGTGGCTTTTGTTGATAGTTTGGTTTTGGATCTTACTACTTCTCGCCCTTTGCCTGTGGTTTATACGGTGGATGGTAGTGAACCTACTTTAAATTCTGCTAGATATGAATCGCCACGGACTTTTACCCAGAGTGTGACGCTCAAAGTGGCTTCTATTTCGGAATCTTCTCGTGTGGGACGTGTTCGTTCGATCGAATTGGTCAAAGAGCCTTATCGCCCTTCGCAAAAGGTTGAGGTTGATACTCTGACCTCGGGACTTCGCTTTTATCGTAAAGAGGGGGCTTATCTGTCGGTTGAGGAGCTGGATGGTGTGAAGTGGGATTCGATCTCGACAATTTCTAATCTGAGCCAGATGACAGGTCGTGCTTTTACCACTTTCGATCGTGAGGTTGAGCGTTTTGCTACCAAGGCGGTGGGTTATCTAAATATTCCCGAAGATGGAGTCTACCTCTTCTCGAGCGAAAACGAAAGAGTAGTGGTCGACGGATTGACCATAGTCGATAACCACTCTGAGGTGAAACGCCACTCACGTGCCGATGGGTCGATCTCTCTTGCCAAAGGAATGCACCCGATCGAGGTCTATTTTATCAATGATTATATCGGTGGAATACCTGCCAATTGGATGGGCTCGGCTGTTCGTTGTCGTAAACTAGGGGCGCAAGAAGGGTTCAAACCGCTGACCGATTTGTGGTTCTAACCTTTTTTTGGTGAGAATCAGAGGCTTTTTATAAAATTTTTTGTATCTTTGATCCCAAATTTTTATTTGAGGAACGTGAAAAAATTTTATAGTCTGCAAAAAATACTTCTTTCTCCACGCACTGTTGCTATTGTGTGGTTTTTGGTGGCTTTTGTTTGTGCACTTCTTAAAGATTTGCTCGGAGAGGGTGCTTACAACAACTTTATGATTTTTCGGGGTGTGGCTCATCATCTTTTTGAGGAGCTACCCCTTTATATCCATTATCCTGCCGAATATAGCGATCTGAACCATTATGGGCCATTCTTTGCCTTTGTGATTGCTCCGTTTGCCTATTTCCCCTCTTGGTTGGCTATGCCCCTTTGGGTTGTGGGATCTTCGATGTTGGTCTATTGGGCGGTGCGCAAATTGCCTTTGACCACTCAGGCTACTTTGTTGGTGCTTTGGATTTCGATCAACGATCTCTTTACGGCGGGGGCTATGCAGCAATTCAACCTTCTTACGGCAGCTATGCTGATAGGCTCTTTTGTTTTGATCGAACGTCGATGCGAAGGGTGGGCGGCACTTTTGATTGTTGTTGGCACTTTTGTCAAGATCTATGGCATTATTGGTTTGGCATTCTTCTTCTTTGTCAAGCGCAAGGGGCGTTTTATCTTCTATATGGTTGTTTGGAGTTTGGTGGCTTTGTTTGTTCCTCTTTTGTTTGTTTCGCCCGACTATCTTTGGGGCGAATATGCTAGTTGGTTTGCCGATATTGCCGATAAGAATCTACTGAATATTCGGGTCGATCAAGTATATCAGAATGTTTCGATCCTTGGGGTTATTCGCAAGGTTACGGGCTCGGCTTCTTATTCCGATTTGCCTATTATGGCTGGGGCTATTCTTGCCTTTATGTTGACTTACTTGCGTTGGAAGCAGTTTCGTTCTGTGACCTATCGCTTGGTGATGCTTAGTTCGCTTATGATCTTTACTGTGATTTTTAGTACGGGATCAGAGAATAGTGGTTATATTATTGCGGCTCTGGGTGTTGGTCTTTGGTGGGTTACTTTGCCTAGGCGTGGAGTTTGTGCTTGGGTTTTGCTAGTTTTGGTTTGTATGGCTTCGTTTGCCAATAACCTTACTACCAATGAGTTCTATTATGACTATATTTTCCGTTATGCTCTTCGTTCGATTCCTTATACTTTGGTTTGGGCGCATACTATTTGGCAGCTTTGGTTCCGTGATTTTGTGGGTGAGATTATTCCCCAAGAGGCTGTTGATCGTACGGGGGAGGATATAGATGTTGTTTTGCCTTGTTATAATCCTCGTGGGCAGTGGGCTGATATTGTTATCAAGAAATTTGGTGCTTTGGAGCGATCGAAACCTTCTCACTCTTTCCGTTTGATTTTGGTTAATGATGGCTCTACGAATGATAATTTCTTGGCTCCTGCTCAGTATATCAAATCGCAGATCCCTTCGACTCTCGTTGTCGATAATACGATTAATCGTGGCAAGGGGGCGGCTGTGCGCTCTGGTGTTGCTCTCTCTTGTGCTCCACTTGTGATCTATACCGACTATGACTTCCCTTATCGACGTGAGAGCGTTGTCGAGATTGTTTCTCATCTCGAAGCGGGTGCCGATGTGGTGATTGCGGCTCGTAATAATACCTACCACACCAAACTGTCGGTGGTGCGACGAGTGATTTCGAAACTCTCTCGCAACCTTAACTGGCTGCTTTTGGGGATGGACTATCCCGATGCTCAGGGCGGATTGAAGGGATTTAATGCCAAGGGGCGTGAGATTTTTATGCAGACCAGGGTCAATCGCTTTTTGTTCGATACCGAGTTTGTCTATAAATCGTCTAAGCGTTCGGATGTGCATATTGCTCAGATCTCTGCCAATTTGCGTGATGGTATTTCTCTGCCTTCGATGAAAGGTAAGACTATTCGTATTGAGGCTATGAATCTTATACGAATTATATTTACGGCTTAAAAATTTTCGAGAGAGATGGAAAATAATAGTTCGCAACCTCGTTTTGTTGCTTTGAGTTTTGATATTGAGGAGTTTGATTTGCCTCGTGAGCGTCGAGTTCCTATTTCGGTCGATCGTCAGCTGGAGGTCTCTAGCGAGGGGTTGAGTGTGATTTTGGATCTTTTGCGTGGGATGGGTGTTCGGGCTACTTTTTTTTGTACTGCTTTTTATGCCGAGAATTGCCCTTGGTTGATCTCTCGTATTGTGGCGGATGGTCATGAGGTGGCATCACATAGTTATAACCACTCGAAATTCGATAAGGCTGATCTTTTGCTTTCTCGTGAGAAGTTGGAGCAGTTGACTGGGCTTCGGGTTCGGGGTTATCGTGCTCCTCGTATGGCCGAGGTTTCTCCTTCTGATCTTTTGGCGGCAGGATATAGTTGGGATTCTTCTTTGAACCCTTGTTTTTTGCCGGGGCGTTATAATAATTTCAAGGCACCTGTGATGGCTTATAGGAGTGCTGAGGGGTTGATTGAGATTCCGGCTTCGGTCTCTCCCTTGCTTCGACTACCTCTTTTTTGGTTGTCTTTGCATAATATGCCTCTTTCGGTTTATACCTATTTGGCTCGTCGGGCTTTGAAGCGTACTTCATTTTTGAACTTGTATTTTCATCCTTGGGAATTTTCTGAGCAGTTGACTAACTCTCAGTTTCGGGTTCCTTTTTATATTACTCGCAATAGTGGCTCGAAGTTGGCACGACGGTTGGCTACTTTTATTTGTTCTTTGCAGCGTGATCCTTTGGTTCGTTTTGTCACTTTGTCGGAGTATGTTTCTGGGTGTGACCATTTGAAGTAGTTCCGCTTAGACGGGGGGGTAGAAGTCAAGGGTGGTCGGAATTTCCAATTGCGATAGCGGAGATTTTGCCGTAAGGTAAAATCTCTACGGGGCGGACGGCTCCCCCCGTCGGGAGCCCCGTACTACTAAAGTAGCACGTGTCACACCGACAGCCGTCCGAGAACATTCCATATCTACGAGAATAGAATCTTTTCAATCTTCCGACCACCCTTGGGTAGAAGTAGGTTAGAAGCCGAACGAAAAGCCCAACCCGAAGTGGAAATCTCGTGAGTTTGGATAGGCGAATGTAAGTTCTAGTCTCTGATCTGTCGAGCGTAGAATATTTATGTCAAATCCTAGATCTATGCCGTATGAATGGTTTGCAATGCCTACCCTCTGCCCCTGTGTGGTTGAGAAATAATCACCCTTTGTGTAATCTCCAAAGAGGTTGATGTAGATCCTTTTGAAATTTATTATTCCGTCTATCCCTCCATCTGGGCACCATAGGGGCATGGTGTAGTCTAGTGATAGTGCTGCGTAACGATTGGCTGCGTATGGATCGTCTACTCCTCTTGCTGCTTGTACTTTGCCTGAGAATTGATAACTTGCCTGGTCTTGATATTGT
>JAWXTL010000141.1:0-4666 GCA_044433565.1 Rikenellaceae bacterium
TTCATAACGCTAAGGCTTTTATTCGCCCTAGTCCTTCGGCAGGATCTTTAGGGGGTGTTGCTCGTAAGACTCGTGAGACTATTATTTTGTGTGAGGCGGCAGGTTATAATGTTATTTTTGTTGAGACTGTTGGTGTTGGTCAGAGTGAGACGGCTGTTCATAGTATGGTCGATCTTTTCCTTTTGTTACAGATTTCGGGGGCGGGTGATGAGTTGCAGGGTATCAAGCGTGGGATTATGGAGATGGCCGATATTGTGGCTATCACCAAGGCCGATGGTGAGAATGTCAACCGTGCTGGTTTGGCTCGTGTTCAGCTTTCTAATGCTTTGCAGTTGTTTCCTATGCCACAGAGTGGTTGGAAGCCTCGTGTTTTGACTACTTCGGCTTATGAGGGAACGGGATTGATGGAGCTTTGGAATGAGGTTATGGATTTCATTAATTTCACTCGTTCTAATGGTTATTTTTCGGAGAATCGTGCTCGACAGGCTAAGTATTGGATGTATGAATCTATCAATGCACAGTTGCGTGAGAATTTCTATACGTCCCCTTTGGTCTGCGATCGTTTGGTGGAGTTTGAGCGTTTGGTTTTGGAGGATCGCATTAGTAGTTTTAAGGCTGCGGCGGAGCTTTTGGAGGGTTATTATCGGGGTTAATCTCTTTTTTTTAATGGGGGAGATTTGGTTTTGATTTGGCGAGGTAGTCAAAAAAAATAACTACCTTTGTGCGTATTAATTTATAAGTGATGGAAAAAGTAACTAAAGGTAAAGTGGTTGTGGGGCTTAGTGGGGGCGTTGATTCTAGTGTTGCAGCATATCTGCTCAAAGAGCAAGGTTATGATGTGGTGGGTATGTTTATGCGTAATTGGCATGATACAACGGGTACGTTGGCTGGTGATTGTCCTTGGGAGGATGATCGGGTCTTTGCTGAGTTGGTTGCCAAGAAGCTGGATATAGAGTTTCATTATATTGATTTGAGCGAGGAGTATCGTCAGCGTGTGGTCGACTATATGTTTGATGAGTATGCCAAAGGGCGTACCCCGAATCCTGATGTTCTTTGTAATCGTGAGATTAAGTTTGCTGCTTTTGCCGATGCTGCTTTTGCGTTGGGGGCTGATTATGTTGCTACGGGGCATTATTGTCGGGTTCGGGAGTGCGAGAATGGCGAATTTGCTTTGCTTTCGGGTTTGGATGGCAATAAGGATCAGAGCTATTTTTTGTGTCAGGTTTCTCAGGCTCAGTTGTCTCGGGCTTTGTTCCCTATTGGTCACCTCCAGAAGAGTGAGGTTCGACGGATTGCTATGGAACAGGGTCTTGCTACTGCCGAGCGTAAGGATTCTCAGGGAATTTGCTTTGTTGGCAAGGTTGACCTTCCTGTTTTTCTTCAACAGAAGCTCAAGGCTCGTGAGGGACTTATTGTCGAGATTGATGCTCTTTGGGCTGGTTATAATAATCATGAGGATATTTATTCACCTTATAGTTATTCCTTTGGTGATGGTCGGGTTGTTGGCAAACATAGTGGTGCTCAATATTATACAGTTGGTCAGCGCAAGGGATTGGGTGTTGGCGGTAAGGTCGAGCCTTTGTTTGTGATTGCCACTGATGCCCATGAGAATATTGTCTATGTGGGGATGGGTGATAGTCACCCAGGTCTTTATCGCAAGGGGCTTCGGGTTCTTGCCCAAGAGATGAGTTGGACTCGCCAGAGCGGTCGTATCGAGGCTAATTCTCCTTGTCGTTATGATCTTCGGATTCGTTATCGTCAGCCTTTGCAGGGGGGAACTCTTGAGATTGCCGATGATGGCAGTGGATATATGGTGTTTGATGAGCCGCAACGTGCTGTTGCTGCTGGTCAGTTTGCCTCTTGGTATGATGGCGAAGAGTTGGTTGGCTCGGGTGTGATTGATCGGTAGTACTTTGGGTTTAAAAAATTTTGATTAGATGTTTTTTCGGATTAAAAAATGGTGGGACGGTTCGACTTTCAATGAGAAGTTGATGTATGCTTTGGTGGTTGTTCTTCTGGTCTGTATTGCTACTCGTTGGCGTTATATTGGGTCGGAGATTGTCGAGGCTTTTAGCGTTGAGAGTCAGAGCGAGGCTACTCGTTAGCTTTTTTTTGTGGGGGGGAGGGTTTTTTTTGACGAAAAATTGTAATTTTGTTGTCATACTAACCTTTAATCTTTTGATCCTATGACAAAAATATCTACCCTCTTCTTTTTGCTTTTGCTTTCTGTCTCTTGCCAGAGTCGGAGTTCTCTTCGTGCTGAGATTGAGCAGGTTGAGCTTCCTGTTTTGACTTGCAAGGAGTTTAATCCACTTTTTAAAATTGTGGTTATTGGTGATTCTTTGCCTTTGGGTGCTGGGATCTCCTCTTTGCTTTTTGATTTTGGTGGCACTACCGACCTTGGTGATATTGCTCGGGTTGAGCTTTTTGGGGTTACCGATCAGGGGTATATGGATCGCTCTGATGGCTCTTTGCTTTGTTTGGAGGGGGTTGGGGATTCTCGGGTTCGACTTTTGGGCGATGTTCGTTTGAGGGGTGATACTACTTGTTTTTGGCTTTCTGTTACTCTTTGTGATCGGGTTGATCTTGATAATCGTATTTCTGCACAACTTCTTTCGATTGATGCTTATGATGGGCAGGTTTTGGTGGATGATTATCAGGCTAAGGCTCTTCGCACTGGGGTTGCTCTTCGTCAACATGGGCAAGATGGGGTTGATACTTCTCGTATTCCGGGGCTTGTCACCTCTACCACAGGAACTCTTTTGGCTATTTATGATGCTCGTTGGGATTCGTCTCGTGACCTTCAGGGCGATATTGATATTGGGTTGAATCGTAGTTTGGATGGTGGTGAGACTTGGCTGCCTATGCAGATTGCTATTGATATGGGTGAGTGGGGTGGTCTTCCCCAGAAATATAATGGGGTTAGTGATGGCACTTTGCTTGTCGATGCGCTAACGGGCGATATTTATATTACGGGGCTTTGGATGCACGGGGTTTTGGATGGCGAGAATGGTCAGTGGATCGAGGGGTTGACTCCTCAGAGTGACCAGTGGATTCATCAGTGGCACTCTCGTGGTTCTCAGGCGGGGCTTGATCCTAAGCAGACTTCTCAATTTATGATTGTCAAGAGTGTGGATGATGGTTTGACTTGGAGTGAGCCAGTTAATATTACCTCCCAGACTAAACGCTCGCAGTGGTGGCTTTTTGCTCCTGCACCGGGGCATGGTATTACTTTGAGTGATGGTACTTTGGTTTTGCCTACTCAGGGTCGGGATTCAGTGGGTCTTCCGTTTTCTAACATCACTTATAGCCTTGATCGTGGTGAGAGTTGGATTACCTCTAATCCTGCTTATGATAATACTACTGAGTGTATGGCTGTTGAGCTTTTGGATGGTTCGATTATGCTTAATATGCGTGACAATCGCAATAGGGCGAACCCCGATGGTAATGGGCGACGTATTTGTGTCACCCATGATCTTGGCGAGAGTTGGCAGGAGCATTCTTCTTCTCGTGGGGCTTTGATCGAGCCTACTTGTATGGCTAGTATTCATCGTCACCATTATATTCAGGATGGTGAGCAGAAGAGTCTTTTGGTTTTTTGCAATCCTAATTCGGTCTATAACCGAGATCATATTACCATCAAGGTGAGTTATGATGATGGCGAGAGTTGGCCTGAGCAGAAGTGGATTTTGTTGGATGAGTATAGTGGTCGTGGTTATTCTTGTTTGACCTCCGTTGACCAAGATAATATTGGGGTTGTTTATGAGAGTAGTCAGGCTGATTTGGTGTTCCAGAAGATTTCGCTTGATGAGCTTCTCTAAACTTCTCGCTTTGGAAGGGCTTTTGGGAGGGTTTTTTAGAGGTTTAGTATCTGAAAGCTGTAATCTCGGCTGTCAAATACTAGAAGTTTTGAACCTAGCACTTCTCCATAACCGATTGCTATTTTTATTGCTTCGTTGGCTTGGATTGCCCCTATTAGGGCTGGTGTTGTCGACATCACTGCTGGTGGGGGCGATGGTGGTAGTGCGTTTTCTTTTGGAAATAGATCGCCGTATGCTCCCGATCCTTGGTGGTGGAATACTGATACCTGCCCCCTGAAACCGTTTATTGCTCCATAGATATATGGCTTCTTTAGCTCCTTGGCTATACTATCTATCGTGTATCGGGTGGGCATATTGTCGCACCCGTCTATTATCATATCATATTTTGATGCTATCTCTTGGGCGCAATCTTCCTCGAAACGAAGGTTGTAGGTCTCGATCTCCACGGTTGGGTTCATCATCTGTAACCTCTTTTTTGCGCACTCCACCTTTGGCTTTCCTATATCCTCGGTGGTGTATAGTGTTTGGCGTGGCAGGTTGCTTAGACTTACTGTGTCCGAATCGACGATTCCTATTCGCCCCATACCCGACGATGCAAGTAGGGTAGCGATTGGCGACCCCAACCCCCCTACGCCTATGATTAATGCCGAAGAACGAGACAACCTCTGCTGTCCTTGCTCTCGGATCTCGCCTAGGGCTATTTGTCTTAGATAACGTTCTTTATCCTCTTTGTTTAACATAGATCTTAGAAGCAGTCTAATGATTTATCCCAATCTTTCCATACTGGTTCACGCCCTATTTTTCGGATTGCTTGTGCCACCTCCCGTGCTGTGCGTTCATCGCTT
>JAWXTL010000142.1:0-4647 GCA_044433565.1 Rikenellaceae bacterium
TTATCAGAAAGACCCATTGCCACGTGAGGTCTGTGACCAAGACCCCTCCAACTAGTGGGCCTAGCGAAACTCCTGCTGCTATCCCTGTTGCCCATAGTCCAAGTGCCAGACCACGACTGGAGTCGGCAAATTCACGGATCACGATTGCCATCCCGATTGGCATAAGTAATCCACACCCAATGCCCGAGATAAATCGCCCTGCAACCAACATCGAGAGTGTCGACGATAGCGAACACCACAGCGATCCCGCAATAAAGACCACGATAGCCAACAAGTAAATCCTCTTGAAACCAAAACGAGTTTCCAACCAACCCGAAACCGAAAGCATCATGATGTTTGCTAACATATAACTGCTCACCACCCATTCGCTCTGCGAGAGTGTCCTCTCGAAATAGATGTCGATACTTCTGATCGCCACATTTACGATCGTCACATCGAGAATCGCCATGAAAGTTCCAAAAATTGTCACCATCAAGGCCAACCATTTGTAATGTGCTGACCCCTCTCTTATTATCCCTTGGTGGTAAATAGTGTTCATTATCTCGAAAATTTTGCATATCTTTGTCTTTGATTTCACACAAATAATGTACCACAAAAACCTTTTAATCTTATAATATGAAGAACATTAGTCTTATCCTTGGCTCTGCACTGCTGTTGAGTAGTTGTGTAGCTACCTCACCATCTGGGGTTGGCGTTCGTACCGACGACCCGACCAAATATGTCGATCCGTTTATTGGCACCGATGGCATTGTTCATACTTTTCCGGGTGCTGCCGCTCCTTTTGGTATGATTCAACTTTCGCCCGATAATAATACCAATGGTTGGAATTGGTGCTCGGGCTACCACACCTCCGATTCAACGGTGATGGGTTTCTCGCACAATCACCTTTCGGGGACTGGTTGGAGCGATCTTGGAGATATACTTATTATGCCTACTGTTGGCAAAGCGACAACCAAGGCTGGTCGAAGCGACAATCCTGATTCGGGCTATCGTAGTCGTATCTCGCACAATCCAGCAAACGAAGTGGCAAAGCCAGGATACTATATGGTTGATCTTTTGGACTACAAAATCAAGGCGGAGCTTACGGCCAATGAGCGTATTGGGGTTCATCGTTATACTTTCCCTGCGGCTGATACTGCAAATATTATTTTCGATCCCGACCATAAAATTTTTGGCAAGGTGTTCGATACCGAGGTCTCTGTTTTGAATGACTCGACCATCCAAGGATGGTGTAGCTCTACGGGTTGGGGTGGTGAGCGTACTGTGTGGTTTACGGCTCAACTTTCTCGTGCGTTCGATGCTGCAACTATGGGCAAAAAGGGATATGTTCAGTATTTTAATTTGCCTGAGGGTACTCAAATCGAGATGAAGGTTTCGCTTTCTCATGTTTCGCAAGAGGGTGCTCACAAGAACCTTGCATCGGGTAAAGATTATAACTTCGATTCGGTTTATGAGCAATGCCACAAGGCGTGGAAAGATCAGCTTTCATCTTATGAATTTGTGGCTAGTAGCGAGTCTCAACTTCGTATTTTGTACACGGGGCTTTATCATGCACTTTTGCAGCCTAACCTCAATATGGATGTCGATGGTCAGTTTATCTCGGGGGGTGCTTCGGGCACCGATAAGCTTTCGGGCGATTTGCGTAGCACCAGTGAGTTTAATAACTATTCTACTTTCTCATTCTGGGATACTTTCCGTGCCGCCAACCACTTCTTGACTTTCACTAATCACCAAGTGCTTTCGGATATTGTCAATTCGCTTATTGAGCGTTATCAGACCAATGGTAATCTTCCTCTTTGGGAGCTTTTGGGTTTTGATAATACTTGTATGATTGGCTATCCTGCTGTGGCTATTATTGGCGATGCTATTATCAAGGATATTAAGGGCTTTGACTATCATGAGGCTTATAAAGCTATGCGTAATGCGGCTTTCACACCTTATTTGTCTAGTTCTGATGGCGAAAGTGGACTCGAAGAGTATATCGCATTGGGCTATGTTCCTTCTGAGTTCCACTCTTCGGTTGCCAAAACAACAGAATATGCCTATTATGATTGGATTATTGCTCAGGTGGCGGCCAAATTGGGTTATGCCGATGATGCAAAACTATTTACTGATCGTTCGATGAATTTCTTGAACAACTGGAATAGCGAGAAAATGTTGATGTGGCCAAAAGACAAAGATGGCAATTGGGTTGAGCAGGATATTCAGGATTGGAACTCTCTACAACAGAACTATGTTTCGGGAAATATCTACTCTTACTCTTATTTCTATCCTCATGCTGTCGATACTATGATTGCGCTTTATGGTGGTAAGGATAAATATGTTGCGGCACTTGATCAGATCATGAATACGCCACTCGATATGAAGGGCGATACCCATGTTGATATTTCGGGCTTTGTTGGTAAATATGCTCATGGAGACGAACCAGGCCACCACTTCTTGTATCTTTATAATATAGCTGGTGCTCCCGAGAAGATGGCTCCTTGGTTGCACGATGTCTCTAATACTTTTTATAGTGATTCTCGTGATGGTATGCCTAATAATGATGACTGTGGTCAGATGTCTGCATGGTATATTTTCTCTTCTATGGGATTCTATCCTGTTTGTCCGGGCGATGGTCGTTATTATATTGGTGCTCCTATGATGCACGAGGCTACTATTACTGGAGAGAGTGGTAAGAAATTCCGTATGACGGCCGAGAACTATTCGACCGAAAATATCTATGTACAATCGGTAACTCTCAATGGAGAGAAGCTAGAGAAAGGTTATATTACCTATCAGGAGATTCAGGCAGGTGGTGAGCTTCATTTTGTTATGGGGTCTTCGCCTGTGAAATTCTAATTCATCGAGAATGAATATTGTTATTGTAGGACTCGGGGCTATTGGTGGTGTTTATGCTACGGCATTTCACCACCGTGGCATCCCTTTTAGAGTGGCTTTGGACTCAGAACGTTTGTTGCGTTATGGTTCACGGCCATTTGTTTTTAATGGGGTAGACTATTCGTTTGATTATTTTACTCCTAGTTTTGAGGATTCTTATGTTGCTGATTTGATTATTTTGACTACTAAGTGGGATGGATATTTTGATGCTTTGCAGATGATTCGTCCTTTGGTTGGTGATCGCACTGTTGTTCTTCCTTTGCTTAATGGGATTAGCTCTGAGCGTGCTGCTATTGAGTTATTTTCGGCGGAACGGGTACTTTATGGTTATTTTTTGGGACATACCTCTACTCGGGAGTTGGGTGGTGTTTCTCATGATGGTCATTTTACTACAGTTTTTGGTCGTGCTTCTAATGATCTTGACTCTTTGGACTATCGGGTTGGGCTTGTTGCTCGACTTTTTTCGAGGGCGGGTATCTCCTATCGTGTTGATTCGGATATGATTTCTTCTTCTTGGCAGAAGTTTGTTATTAATGTTGGGCTTAATCAGAGCACTGCCTTTTTTCGGAATAATTATGGTGAGATTAAGCGAGATCCTCAGAAGTTGGACTTTACTTGTTCTTTGATGCGGGAGGCGGTTGAGGTTGCTCGATGTGTTGGTGTTGCGGGTTGGGAGGGGTTGTTGACTAAGGGTCTTGACACTTTGGATATGATGCGTGATGGAGATAGTAGTTCTATGCGTCAGGATGTTGAGGCAGGTCGTGTTACTGAGGTTGATCTTTTTGCTGGTGAGGTTTGTCGGTTGGCTCGGGCGTTGAACATTTTGACTCCTTGTAATGATTTGGTGTTACTTCATTTTCAATTGCGATAGCGGAGATTTTGCCTTTGCTAGAAGGGAAATCTCTACGAGCCACACCGACAGCAGCCCGAGAATACACCATATCTTCGGGGATGATAATATTCCGAATGCGGTAGCTGAGATTTTGCCGCAAGGTAAAATCTCTACGGGGCGGACGGCTCCCCCCGTCGGGAGCCCCGTACTACTAAAGTAGCACGTGTCACCTCGACAGCCGTCCGAGAACATTTGCCTATTACATCATTTTTTGGGGGATTTTGGTGGTTGCGTTCTGTTTTATTCTTTGAATTTATTACCTTTGCTTTTGTTAATCTAGCTGTAATTTTTCGGCTTAAATCACTAGTGTCCACTAAAAATAGGACACATTAAAAATTAAATAAATTTGGTTCACAATAGCCAGTATGTTCTTTGTCATTTTGAAATTTAGTTTTGTCGAAAAGGTCTCTTAGGTTCGCCTTGTCGGTGAGCGAAATTGAGAGGATTTGCAACGTCTCATAGATGCTATATTCAAGCTGCATATCGTGCTGCACAATCGCAACTAAGCAGTATGTTATCATCGCCGAATAGATCTGAATGCGCACTGCATTTTCGCTCTCGCTTCTGCTCGGAATCCCAAAATCTAACCATTCTCAATAGCTCTGGGTACTCCTTTTGGGAATCGCTATTAGCAAAGACGATGATGCGATCCGATAGTATGTTTTCGGGTAATCTGCGTTTCCAACTCACTGTCGTATACTTTACATTCTTCTTGGCTCTGATAACAAAATAGGCATCTATAAGAGCAATCTTATACAACCTACCGAAATCGTTATAGCCTCGGTCGAATATGTAATATGCACCTGTCTCATAGATAATTACATCCATTGTATTAACATCGTTTACCGATGCTTCGGTGATATGAAATAGCGTAG
>JAWXTL010000143.1:0-4619 GCA_044433565.1 Rikenellaceae bacterium
TCAAGCTCCACCTTGATCTTGCCAACACGGATCGGCGACTCAATATATATAGGTATGCGATTCTTATCATCCGAGATCCAAACAAAAAACTCATCGCCATCCTTAAATGATTGATCGGTCGAGGTAACAAACAAACAAGAGAACTTCATAGTATTGAAGCGACCAACACCCCCAAGTCGAAAAACCTCTCGCCCCTCGAACTTCATAGTCACAGTGCGGACAGTATCTTCGAGAACCAACGAAAGATTAATAGGCTCTCCAACCACCAAACGATCTGTATTGATCTGGCGCATATTATAAAACAGAGCAATAGCATCATAACTGCATGGCTCAAGATCCATCTCTTTGGTCTGCTTGGTATTGTGCAC
This sequence comes from Rikenellaceae bacterium, assembly GCA_044433565.1. Taxonomy (GTDB): domain Bacteria; phylum Bacteroidota; class Bacteroidia; order Bacteroidales; family Rikenellaceae; genus Mucinivorans. The sequence continues at coordinate 369 of JAWXTL010000143.1, forward strand.
AAGATTCTCGCCACTGGTATAGACCTTCGCCTTGTCCCAATCAAAATCAAAACGATTCTTATATCTATACCCACCCTCTTTCAGATCACTCGTAGCACGAATCGGACGCAACGTATTCTTCTCGATCCAAGTGGTATAGGTATCCTCTAGCTTGAAGAACATACTATAAAAAGCCTTGGTCTTACCCACCGCTTCGACCTTATAACAAGGCGTAGAATTAACATTCGAGCTAGTGGTATTGATTATTGCATCGGCAACCGAAGCCGTAAAAATTGCAGCCGAATACTTCACCGCATAGTGTAGCATCTCGCCCGAACCAAACGCCTCATGCTGCGCTTCGCCAAAGCACCCATTGACCACCACAGGGTCGCTCTGCTGCGCTTTGAGTGTTCCACACCAAAATAGCAGTGCGACGATCATTATGTTTCGGAGTACAGAAATATATAGTTTTTTCATGGGATTTTATCTTTTTAGATCGACAAAATTGCCGATAATCATTCGCAAATATAAAAAAAAGTTCTTACTTTGCGGTCTCTAACCGATTAAATATCACTTTTTTCATGTCACTCTCTCTTCATATCTCGCCTTGTCCGAACGACACTTTTATTTTTCATGCTCTCTTCTCTGGTTTAATTGACCACTCTTTGGGGCAATTTACGTTCCATTTCGAGGATATTTCTCAGCTTAATCAACGGGCATTAGAGGGGGAGGCCGATATTATTAAGGTTTCGGCGGCAATGATTCCGGCACTTTACGACAAATACTATTTATTGCCATGTGGAGGAGCAATGGGTTATGGCAATGGCCCCCTATTGGTTAGTCGGCACAAGGCCTATGCCGAGGAGGTGGCGGATCTGCGCATTGCCGTTCCAGGGCTATCGACCACAGCGACTCTGCTATTGCAGCGACTTTTCCCCAAGCCAAAGGAGCTTCGGGAGTATCTTTTTTCGGATATTGCAATGGTTGTTATGGATGGCGAGATGGATGGTGGGGTTTTGATTCACGAGGGGCGTTTCACCTATGCAGACACGGGGCTTTCGCTTATTGCCGACCTTGGTGAGCGTTGGGAGCAGACCACAGGATTGCCAATCCCTTTGGGGGTTATTATGGTTAGTCGCTCCCTGCCCAAGGAGGTCGCAAAAGAGATCTCACGTGCTATTTGCGAGAGTATTCGATATGCCATGCAGAACCCCAAAGATAGCGCAGAGTTTGTTCGCTCCCATGCGCAGGAGCTAGAGCAGAGTGTTATGGAGAGGCATATTAGCTATTTTGTTAATGATTTCTCGATGGATATGTCCAAAAAAGGGATAGAGGCAATACGAATGCTTGTTGATTGTGAGGATATTTCACCTTTGCGTTAAGTGTGGATATGGCACAGTACTAAGGAATTTCCAATTGCGATAGCGGATTTTTCGCAAGAAAATTCAGCAGGGCGGACGCTCCCCCCACGGGAGCCCTGCACTACTTCGTAGCACATGACACCCGTAGCGTCCGAGAACAATACCATATCTTCTAAAGTACTAGATTCCGAATTGCGATAGCCGATTTTTCGCCAGAAAAATCTACGGGGCGGACGGCTACCCCCGTCGGGAGCCCCGTAACCCTCTTAGGCTTACGGGTCACACCGACAGCCGTCCGAGAACAATACCATATCTTCAGAAATAGCATCTTATTGTTTAGAGAAAACCCTCACAAACAAAGGAAAATCAACCTCCCGCAAAAGATCCAAAACAAACTCCCGCTGCGAAATACGAGGATGCGGAACAACCAAACGTTCATCCGAATAAGCCAAAGATCCCGACTCATCAAACATATATAGTATATCTATATCAATAGTCCGATCCGAATAACACCGATCCTCGTCCGCCCAATGCAAACCACCCTTATCAACACGCCCCAAAGAGAGCTCAATAGATTCCAAACAATCCAACAAAGCCAACCCCCCAAGCTCACTAGAGATAATAACCACCTGATTTAGATAGAACCGATCGCTATCATAGCCCCAAGCCCTAGAAGAAGACTCCTCACCCCTCCAAACCAAAGAGCCACAAACAGAGCAGATCCTCTCACGAGCAACCGAGAATGTAGCCCGAAGATCACCAACATTACCTCCCAAAAGCAAAACCGCAAACATAACCCCTCCCTCCCTATTTCGTCTTGTTAATCTCCATCTTTGCAATAGCAAAAATCTTACAAAGAGTCAACGCAAAATGTGTAAAAACAATCTTGCTATTACCATTACGAGTCAAATCACGAAGCAATAATTCATACTCCTGAACAAAACGATCCATAGTAGAATGGTTGGCAAAAGGGGCAAACTTACGCACAAAAGCAACACGATCGGGCAAAGCAAAATTCAAAGAACTAAGCCCAATACCCTCCATATAACAATCTCGTATCAGATCGAGCGAGACGGTGCAAAAACGCTTATGAAATTCACGTCCACGAGAAGAGATCGAATTAACCCAGTCGAAAATCCCGAGATAGTTCGACAAATAGCACAGCCGCATCAGCCCAACAAACTCTTGATAGATCTCGTCGTCTTCGCCACTTTGTGCCACTTGCAGAGCACGTCCCCAGTTTCCTCGCACACTATGGGCAATCTCTTGTGCTGTATCTCGATCGGTGATTTCTCGGGCAACCAGCTCATGGGCAATCTCATCATCGCTCAAAGGCGGAACCACAATCGACTGAACACGAGAACGTATCGTTCCAATAATGCGATCGGATTGGGAGCTAACAAACAGAAATAGAGTTTGAGCTGGTGGCTCTTCGATTACCTTTAGCAGTGAATTTGCCGCCTCATCACGCAGGAGTTCGGGCATAAAGACAATCACCACCTTATATCCACCCTCGAAGGATTTAAGCGACACCTTGCGAATAATCTCGTTGGCCTCTTCTCGACGAATCAGCCCCTGCTTATTTTCGATCCCCAACTCTTTGTACCATTGCGAGATATTGATATACCCTGCTCCATCGAGCACCATATCTCGCCACTGCTGGATATATTTATCGGATGTTGGTTTATCGGTCGAACTAGCTTTTGCATCGTTTACCGGAAAGACAAAGTGTAGATCGGGATGAGCCAGTCGATCCATCTTATAACAACTTGCACATTCGCCACACGAATCGCCATGCGTGGGATTTTCGCACATAATATAGGTAGCATACGCCAGAGCCAGAGGGTAGCTTCCTCCGCCCTGTTCGCCACAAAACATTTGCGCATGGCTTATGCGAGACGAGTTGACATCACTGCGGAGTTGTTGTTTTAGTTTATCGAGTGCTATTACCTGTGCAAATCTCATATTCTATTTGATTGGTTCGGGATCTTTTTTTTCAGTAAAGAGTAGTGCCGATTTCTCATGCCCACTTTGTGCAAATATAATATATTTTTGCAGATCCTAAAAATTTCGTTATCTTTGCACCACTAAATAAGGGATGGCTCCTTAGCTCAGCTGGATAGAGCAACAGATTTCTAATCTGTCGGTCGTGGGTTCGAATCCCGCAGGAGTCACTTTAAGGCACTGATAATCAGTGCCTTTTTTTTGATTATTGGGGCTTAACGAGATGGATCGAATGGGTAATTGTCGTAGGCAATTCTTCTTTGTAGTGGGTGACATAGATCAAACTACGATTCACTCTGCTACAATAGGTTTCGATTATATTTAGCACCAAACGACGATTTCTGAGGTCTAACCCGTGTAGTGGTTCGTCTAGGATTAGCAATTCGGGATCTTTGACAAAGGCACGAGCCAAGAGGACTAAACGCTGTTCTCCGCTAGAGATCTTCATGAAATCTCGTTCGGCTAGGGCTTTGATCCCGAAGATCTCCATCCAAAATTCGCATACCTCACGCTCCTCGGGTTTCATCTTTATATATAGCCCCACCGTGTCGTGCAATCCACTAGCTACGATCTCTAGGCATGGCGCACTTACCGAGTAGGCGCGGTGCATCTCGGGACTAACATATCCTATGTGGCGTTTAATATCCCAGATACTTACCCCAGTGCCTAGTTTTTTGCCAAATAGTGATATATCGCAACCATAGCTTTGGGGATTGTCGGCACATATCAGACTCAGCAGGGTCGACTTTCCCGACCCGTTATCTCCACTTAGTGCCCATTGTTCACCTTGCTGCATCGACCAGCTGAGATCCTTGAGGATGGTATATTCTCCGTAGCGGATCGAGACATTACGCAGATCTACTAGCAGCTCACTTCCCGAACGATTTGGGGTGGTGTCCAGATTCAG
>JAWXTL010000144.1:0-4610 GCA_044433565.1 Rikenellaceae bacterium
TCCCCTGTATCGAACGCAACGCCTACGCAGCAGCCAGAGCCCTAGACGCAAACATCTACTCGACCTATACCGACGGAATGCACCGAGTATCATTCGACAAAGTAGTACAAGTAATGAAACAAACAGGACACGACCTACCATCGCTCTACAAAGAGACAAGCGAAGGTGGTCTTGCAAAAGATTATCAACAAATGTAAATTGTATAAACAAAAAATTTGGCATTCAGATTTTTTATACATACTTTCGCAAGAAGATAATAACCAAAAGGGCTACAAAAAATGAAGAAATTAATTTTAGCAATACTTGCACTAATAGTGCTACTACCCGCTCAAAAAGCAAATGCACAACAAAACGAACTTACACGTGAGGACATCAACACAATGTACGATCAAGGGCGTTTCTACGAACTATACCACATCTCGCATATGCCTCAGGCGTTTGCCTATACAGATGTAGATCAGTTGTATATGTGGGCTTTGACTTCGTCGATGTTCAATAATTACGCCGAGAGTATTACAGCGGTGATAACTCTATATAACGAATATTACGACCAGTTGGATAGCGACACAAGTACTAGATTATTCTATCAGGTATTCAATGCACTAATGGCACTCGAAGAGTACCAAGAGGCATCAGATTGGATTACAAACAATATAAGCGAAAGCAATACAAACGAAAGCAATCTGGCACTGTGTAATGAAGCTCTGGAATACAGCAACTTCATGACCACCATTCCAAAAATGGAGGCTACCCTGCCCCAAAAGGATATAACTCTACCGATTGAGTTTATCTCATACGAAGATGGTGAGCTAATCACACTAGAGGTTACAGTCGACAATCAAGCGGAGCGGTTTGTCTTTGACACCCAAGCAAGTGAGAATCTGGTGGATGAGAAGTTTGCCCAACGCCACAATCTAACCATTATCAAAGAGGAGATACCTGTTACGGGAATTGGCGCAGAAACTATCAGTTGTAAATGGGCAATAGGCAAAGAGCTGAATATTGGAGGTGTTGTTATCAAGAATCCAACATTCGTCATCACGCCTGAGCCATTAGATCCTGGTCTCATATTGGGACAGAAGGTAATTGCTCAGCTAAAGGAGATACATATCAAGCCAAGCGAGAGTGTGATTTTCGTACCACAGCAGTCGCAAATAACCTCTGTCGGTTTAGAAAATCTGATGTTCTATGGTGATGAGTATTATGTATGTTTCTCATCGGAGGTTTCGGCAGGGATGACTCTCAACACTGCATGTACGAAGACCACATTGAACCACAATTTCTTTAGACAACACAAAGATTATTTTGAGGCGAACATCACACCTATTACAATTGAAACGGGTAGTTTCAAAAACAAGAAGGATACTCAGGTATATCCTATTGAGAACATTGATATTTCTATTAACCAGAAAGAATATCAGCTTCGTGACATCTTAGTAGATGGTAATGAGAGTGAGGAATTTGTGATTGATTTTTGTTTGGGTGAACTATGTGTAGATTTCATCAAGCAATTTAAGGTGGTCTCTATTAACTTCGAGAAGATGTTATTCGACGTTGAGATGTAGCGGATATTTGCAATAAATAGAATCAAAAGTTACGCCCAGTATAATTTCTTCGATCGAAACTATACTGGGCGTAACTTTGTTTATATGATTGACTAAGTGGACAAATATGAGGATGAAAGCTTTCTAACTTATGCGTAAAGATATGGAGTGTTCTCGGACGGCTGTCGAGGTGTCCCGTGCTATGAAATAGTACGGGGCTCCCGACGGGGGGGAGCCGTCCGCCCCGTAGAGATTTTCCCTTCTGGCGAAGGCAAAATCTCCGCTATCGCAATTGGAAATTCATCTACCAAAAGCTACACAAAGCTTTCTGTCTCACAGTTATCCATTACTCCGAATTATTTCAAGAACACCGAAACAGAAGATGTATCACCATCGACTCCCGAAAGACAAACAAGAAGTCGAGCACCATTATTCGCACGACGACTCATCTGCTCATCAAATACCAAAGTATAAGAAGCCTCCTGATAAGACAAAACTTTATCGACCGTCTGGGTCAAAACCTCAACACCATCAAGCTCCAAAACAACACTAGCGATAGTAGTCGCACCACCACGAAGATACTCAATCACAATCGAACCAGCATCCTGAAGCTGCCCAGCAGACAAGCCAACCTCCCGTTGGCACGCCTCATCCGAATCAGAAGTCAAGACCGAAACCAAACCCGCCTGCTGCTCAATCATCGAAGGGGTGATATAAGAAACCGAAGAGATAACATCTGCGACCAAATCGGAAGTAATAGCCGAATAATCAACAGAAGAGACCCCACGCTGCTCTTCGACCCAACGAAGCTCCCAAGCCGCCAAATCAACACTCTCGCCCGTATTGGCAGAGACAAAATACTCTTGCCAACGAGGCAAATAATAATCACGAACCAAGCCCGACCATACACGAGCCGAATAATCATCGACAGGAGGCCCCCAAACCGTAACAATACGTCGAGCATTCTTCTGGTAATAATCTCGCTCCTGATCGGTCGTACCATGTGCAGAGGCAAAATCCAACCAACGCTCCAATCTCAAAGTAGGGTGAGAATCCAAAAATTGGTCGATCAACAAAGCCAAACGCTCAAATTCGCCCTGCAACTCCAAAGAGCGTTCCCGATCGCCAACCTGCATAGCCTGATAGATAGCCTGAGTAACAATCTCAAGTTTAGCACCCAAATACAAAGCCATATTCTCGCAAAGGTCAACAAAATAGGTAGGATTATCAATCATCCCTTCGGACAAAGAGGCAAAAGATTCAAGAGCCGCAAAATAGTCACCGCAAACATTAATCGAACCACGAGAGACAGTACCAGGGCGGAACTGCCAATTATAGCGAGGATGGTCAGTAAAAGTGCCATAGACCGAAGAGAGCATCTTCTGCCAATAGAGAGCCAAAGTAGGATTATACGTACCGTAACGAGCCAAGGAATAGCGTTCAAGCCACTGCTCAACATCAATATGCTGATCGCTCCAAGCAGCATCGGTAAGCAACTCATAGATCACCTCATTATTTTCGACCCCCTCGGGAGCCATACCAATAGCCAAAAGATTACCACGATTCTCGGACTCCAAAGCCGCCAAATGACCATTAGCATAGAAGTCCAAAACGCCAGTATGCCCCGTCTTACCCCCCATATTAGGGATCACACTATAAACCCAATTCTTATCATAGAATCCCTTATAGAAATCCCAATTAAAAGAGCTATGCCACCAATGTGCATTATAATCGGCCGCCAAATCCAAAAGCAAAATCTTATCATCGGGTACACTACTAACCAAAGCCGCCAAGGTCTCATAATCCCAAATATCACGCTGATAACCAAACATCCAACCCTGCATAACCCAAACAGCATCGGGGCTACTCTCGCTAATCGAATGGTAGACCTTCTCGCCATAAGAGCGCAAAAGATCATAACGCTCTGCGGTACCCTTAGGCGGAAAAGGAATCTCCATCTCATTAAAACTATCGACCAAATAGTGGCTATTGCGACCAAACTCAGCCTCCCACTCCTCGATATACATCTTGGCAATAGTAGTAAAGAGTTCCGACTCGGGAGAGATCATCCAGTTATGGAAAGCACCACCCCAAGAGGTCTCAACAATTTGAGCATCGGGATAGAGTCGAGTGATTGCTTTAGGAACAAACCCCGCAAAACCAGGGCAGATAGGGGTCATATTCAACCCACGCATACGATCCAGTATCTTGTGTTGAAGCTCCACCTGATCGTCATGCCAACTCTGGGGAAGAGGACTATCAATCTGACTAATATTACCCATACGCATCCAAGGGAAATGGGCAGGCCCCACCAAGTAGTCCGAAATCTCTTGATCGGTCAACCCAAGTCGTTTCCAAACCCTAACCGAAATAGCCTCGGTAGCCACCAAAGCCAAAGGCATATCAATGCCATGCAGAGCCATCCAGTCGATCTCCTGCTCCCACTGCGCCCAATCCCAATAGGGAGTTGTATAGCCATAGGTCACAACATTCAAGTAGTAGTGGTGTTCGACAGGCGAAGTCACAGAGCGAGTATCAAGCCCCGCAAAGCTATCAGGAATATCAAATCGAGAGCCACTCCAGCTAGATTGCCCAAGAGAGTTCTGACTCATAAAATCATAGAACCCACGAGAAAGAGCCACACCACTAGAGCCCCAGATCAAGAGTTTATCGCCCTTGACCTGTTGTGAAAACTGATCCCGACCATCGACCTTATCGACCACCTTTAGTTTAATATTCGAGGGCATATAGCCCAAATTGCGCTCAATAAGCTGTTCGACCTGCCGAGTATCTACTTTGTTCTTTTGAGCCAAAGCAAAACACGGAGACAACAGAGCAATCATCAACAAAAATAGTTTTCTGTTTTTCATAAATTATTATATTACATTAATTTGTTTTCTTATTTAAACTCTTTAGAGTTACGATCCAAACGAATACGCTCACCCACACCCATATCAATGATTGCTGGTACCGCATCTGTTTTATAAGGGTTAGCAATAGTAAGTGTGCCACCTTTTTCGGCCAACACCTCAATATACCGACCAACGCCCCCCGCCAGCTGAGCCG
>JAWXTL010000145.1:0-4585 GCA_044433565.1 Rikenellaceae bacterium
ATTGGTTTTTTCAAGAAAGCAAAAACTTTGTTTTTCGTATTATGCCCAACACGGCTATTATGGTGGGGCAGAGTATGACTTTTGTTAGTTCGGCGAATGCTAGTTCTGAGCAAAATTCGGTCGTTATTAGTTTGTTTGAGGCATTGGGTCGAGTGGAGTTTATTGAGGAGCGTTTGATGGGTGCTGCTACATCTTTGGCCTCTTGTGGTATTGCTTATATTATGCGTTATATTCGTGCTTCTTGCCAGGGGGCGGTAGAGCTTGGTTTCTATCCAGATCAGGCGAAGGCGGTTGTTTTGCAGACTATCAAGGGTGCTGTTACTTTGTTGAATGAGAGTGGCAACCATCCCGAAGTTGAGATCGACCGTGTAACAACCCCAGGGGGTATTACTATCAAGGGGTTGAATGCTATGGAGGCGCATGGTTTTACTTCTTCGGTTATTGCGGCACTCAAAGCCTCTCTTTAGGCTTTATAATTAGAAAGATTCTATTCTCGAAGAAATGGAATGTTCTCGGACGGCTGTCGAGGTGGCTCGTGCTACGAAAGTAGTACGGGGCTCCCGACGGGGGGAGCCGTCCGCCCCGTAGAGATTTTGCCGTAAGGGGAAATCTCCGCTACCGCAATTCGGATGATTCTATCCCGAAGATATGGATTATTCTGGGACGCTCGGGTATTTTCTGGGACTCTTGCTGGGTCTTGTGCTATGAAATAGTGCAGGGCTCCCATGAGGGAATCCGTCAGCCCGTAGAGATTTTGCCTTCTGGGAAAATCTCCGCTACCGCAATTGGGAATTTCTCTGCCCAAAATCCCTCACATCTAATAGTGTTAAAAAAATAAGTGCTCTGTTCCTTCTTCGGAACAGAGCACTTATTCTATCAGTACACGCTTGAAGATTATTGGCTCTTGCGTACAGTAGTCGATTTGGTAGCCTTAACTTTCGATCCAGAAGCTTTTGGAGTCGACTTAGGAGCTACACTCTTGCTAACAGGAGATTTCTTAGGTGAAGCAACCTTAACTGGTGCCGCCTCGTCTGATGCTGACTCAGAAGTAGAATCTTGCTCCGCCTCTTGCTCAAGAGAAAAATCAGTCATACCCGAACGTACCAAAATGTTATACCAATTGGCAATCTTCTTAACATCCGACATATGAACACGCTCACGATCATACTCAGGAAGTACACTCTCGATAAATGAAGCCAACTCCGAGTTAGAGCTTTTACCGCCGATAGAAACCTCACCCTGATGAATCTTATATATATTAGTAAGGATGTCAGCCAAAGGAACTTCCTCTGATTCGGTGAAAACAGCAATATCACCAAGTGCTGATACCTTTGCTGCACCGCTAACCATTGTGCGTTTGTTGTCGTTAAGTGATTCTACGATAATACCACCTGCACGACCCGAAGCTACATATTTGTGTAGACCCGCAGTACCGGCAATGGCAAGAATTTCTGTAAGTTTCATATTCTTTAATTATTTATACTTGTGTTTTAAGCCCACAAAAATAGTTATTTTTTTCTGATTTTCTCGCTTTTAGTTACTCCTCTCGGCGAAATATTACTCTTTTTCTGATATACTCTCCACAAACTTAACTATTTGGGGCAATACCATCTTCTTTGGCTTGGTGTCGATAATGGCGTCGGCCATCGAGATTATCTGCTCTTGGGAGGTTTGTGCTTTAATCCTTGCGCACACGGCCTCACGAGAGATTCCATCTCGTTTGACAACACGTTCGATACGCAACTCCTTTGGAGCGGTGACTGCAACTATCGAGTCGACAATGCGATCAATGCCACTCTCGAGCAACAACGCTGTCTCGATCATAACAAATGGTGAGTGTTGAGTCTCTGCCCATGACAAGAAATCAGAAACCACAGCAGGGTGAACAATCCCGTTCAACTGTCCCAGTAGCTCCCGATCCGAGAAGACCAAAGAGGAGATGTATCTATTATTTAACTCAGAGCCAATATAAGCCCGCTCACCAAACAACCCAACAATCTGCTCACGCAAAACGCCATTCATCAACCCTCGTGCCCGTTGATCGCTATAATAAATAGGCACTCCCATCATCTCGAAAACCAGAGCAACAGTGCTCTTGCCACTACCAATACCTCCACTCAAAGCAACTTTAATCATCTTTTTAGTTTAATTTATTTTCTCGAACAGCGGAGTAGTATAGCTAGGTGTAATACTGATAATCTGAGAATTTTCGGGCAAAGAGTCAATAGCTATCGGATAAATCTTGGTCGTGTTAAAGAGTGCCGAACGATAATCAAAATCAATATATGCACTAGGTCGACTCAGCGTTCCCGTATTAATCAGAGGCAATTTCATCCTAAGTGTGGTAACCTTGGGAACAGCAAGTGCTAGAGCCATATCCGAGGGCTTATTTTTGACCTCGATCGGAAGTGTCATCTCAATCTCGGTATATCCCACAACACTGGCTTTGTATTGCACATTTTGAGCCTTGGCAATAGCATAATCGGGCAAAAGAAGCCGTGCAATTCCCGAAACCGAAGAGTTTAGATCCTCAAGGGTGATATGCTGAGTCTGAATCTCGAACAAAGTATCGAGGATAATCTTTGGTGCTTTGATCTCGATAGAGTCAATCGACAACATAAGATCCCCCAGAACCATAAATTGAGATTCACACGAGAGATCTATATTACTCTTGATGGGAAGGGTTTTCGACTCCAAAGGTGAGATATTTACCTGTGGTATATCATGAAGATCCAAAATCGAAAGGGCAGGACTCTGCAACTGAATAGCCTTCTGCATAGAACTAGCCTCGATCGTATAAAGACTCGTATTGGCAATCTTATTGAAAGTAAGCTCCGAAGTCAAAACAGACAATCCTCCACGCAGAGATAGCTGATTAAGCAAAATCTCACGCCCCTCGCCCTTGACCGTAGCCTCAAACTCCAAACTGTTCTGCTCGATCCATACTTGACCCTGAAAGTCGGGAACAATCTCGACCTCTAGGGTTATTGTGGTGGTATATTCATAACCCAAACGACTAATATACCATAGCACCAAAGCAACCAGCAAAAACGGAAGAAAAAACCGATGTACAGATATGTAGGTTAATATTTTTTTCATCTAAACATTACATTTGCAGGAGGTAGTTTGTTTTCGATACACTCTTTCATATACTCCATCGCAGGAGCCGAATGGCGGAAAAAGTTTTGTAGCCCCGAACATAGTGAGTTGCTATTTTTGTCGAAACGATGCTTAGGGCACTCTCCATTACACAATCTTAGCCATACACAACGAGTGCATTTCTCGGGCAGGGTGGCGTGTTTGGCCGCCCCGAAGTTGAACTGAAACTTGCTTTTGAACATTGTGCGAAGATCATCGTCGTTGATATTGCCAAGTTTGTATTGAGGATAGACAAAGTGGTCACAACTATATACTGACCCGTCATATTCCACACATAGTCCATCTCCACAGGTCTCGTTCATCGAGCAGACCCCAGCCTTGACCCCGCACCATCCTGCGAGTGTGGCATCGAATATCTGAACATAATATTGTCCGACATCGTTTTTGACCCAATAGTCGAAGATGTCGTTGAGGAAGTAACCGTAATCACGAGCAGAGATAGACCACGGAGCAAGATCTGCATCCTCTTGGTCGGGAGCCGAGATTATTGGGCGGTGATATTTTTCGGATACTGTTATCTTTTCGCTTACGGGCAGGAATTGCATATAGTGGCTACCGATGGATTTCATAAACTTATAGATCTCTAACCCTCTTTTTGCCGAGGCAGCACCCACAGCCGAAAGGGTGTTAAATTCGGCTCCTGCACGATGCAATTTTTCGATACCAGCCAATACCTTATCGAAGGTTGGCTCTCCGTTGCGAGTTAGGCGATATGCGTCGTGCACCTCACGAGGGCCATCAATCGACACCCCAAGCAAGAATTTATTCTCGGCGAAAAAGTGCGCCCACTCGTCAGTTAGCAACGTGCCATTGGTTTGCAGTGTATTCTCGATCACCTTGCCATCGGCATATTTCTTCTGAAGTTCGACCGCCCGTCGATAGAAATCAACTCCTGCGATCAATGGTTCGCCACCATGCCAACAAAAAGTAACGGCTGGGACATCATTCCCTTGGATATATTGACGGATATACTCTTCGAGCAGTTCGTCGCTCATCAATCGAGCAGGTTTGTCGTATAAAAGTTCTTTGTCTATATAGTAACAATATTCACAAGCCAGATTACAAATGCTACCCACTGGCTTTACGAGAGTTGTAAATGCTGTGGGTGATTGTTTCTTGAGGGCGGCGGTAAATTTTAAGGTTTTTTTCATAACAGGTAGGTTGTACTACGACAAAATTAGTTATTTTTGTGCGATGAAACAAATTATTCTACTTCTTACAATCTTTCTTTCATCGTTTTCTTACGCCCAAAGCGAGATTCCTGTGCACAGCAAAACTGATCTGGTTTTGCGCAATGAACTTGGTCGTTACACCTATAAATACCTTCCCGATCATAAAATTTCTCATTGGGTGGGCTACACGCTTGTTCCGTCGGATATGGTCTCGGGTGCTGAGCGTAGTGATAGTTTTGTGATCGACCCCCAGC
>JAWXTL010000146.1:0-4570 GCA_044433565.1 Rikenellaceae bacterium
CCGACGGGGGGAGCCGTCCGCCCCGTAGAGATTTCCCTTCTGACGAAGGCAAATCTCCGCTACCGCATTCGGAAATTCCTATGATTAAGACTTTAAAATACTTTGCGCCCCCCGAAATCTCCCGACCAACATTGACGACTCCCACACGCCCCGAGCCCGTGCTACTAAAGCAGCACGTGTCACACCGACAGCCGTCCGAGAACAAACCATTTCTTTTCTCATAAACTACAAAGATTTCAGTCTCATAGAAGTCTATTACACCGTAGCCTACCTCACGATCGGGCGACGACCACGTTTGTGGATTCAAATAATTTGCATAACTTTGAGGCTGTAATTCGAGAGAATACAAAGCTTATTTTGGTACGCCATACCTCTTTAGACCAATGTGGCAAAACTGGATGATCTAACCAATAAGTTTGAAAAGATAAAATAGAGAAACGACGATATGATAAGAGAGAAACTTAAAAAGAGAGTGCTAGTGCTAGATGGAGCGTTGGGTACTATGATACAGAGCTATGAGCTCGGTGAGGATGATTTTCGTGGTGAGCGATTCAGGGGCTCAGAGGTCGATCTAAAGGGGTGTAATGATGTTTTGGTGCTGACTCGTGGGGATATTATCGAGCAGATTCACACGAGTTATATAGAGGCTGGTGCGGATATAATCTCGACCAATAGTTTTAATGCCACAGAAATATCACTCCGAGATTATGGACTAGAGAAGCTGGTTTATGAGATAAACTATCAAGCGGCACGTATTGCTTGTGAGGCTCGTGATCGGAGCTCTCGTGAGGTTTTTGTCGCTGGATCTGTGGGGCCCACTAATCGTACAGCCTCAATATCTCCTCGGGTTGATGATCCTGCTTTTAGGGATATTACCTTTTCGGATTTACTCTCGGCATACTATCTTCAGATAAGTGCACTTATTGATGGAGGGTGTGATCTTATCCTGATTGAGACCATCTTTGATACATTGAATGCAAAGGCGGCAGTCGCTGCCCACGAAAAGGTTTCGTTGGATCGAAATTGCGAGATTCCACTTATGGTATCGGTCACCATTGATGGCGCAGGGCGTACCCTTTCGGGGCAGACGCTTGAGGCTTTTGCCCACTCGCTATGCCACGGGCAGAACCTTGTGTCGATTGGGCTGAACTGCTCTTTTGGAGCGGAGTTACTATACCCCTATGTAAGGCGACTCGCCCAAGAGATGCCCCATCTCAATATATCAGTCCACCCCAATGCAGGGTTGCCAGATATATTTGGAAAATATAGCCATACACCCGAAGTGATGGCGTGTTATATGAAACAGTTTCTCGAAGATGGCATAGTCAATATTATTGGAGGCTGTTGCGGCACAACCCCAGAGCATATTGCGCTCTTTGGTTCTCTGGCACAAAATTACACTCCCCGCAAATTGACAGAACCAGAGCCCGTGCTCACACTTACCGGACTAGAGCCATTGCGTATTGATAGCAATATCGGGTTTGTAAATATTGGCGAGAGAGCAAATGTAGCAGGAAGTGCCAAATTCCGAAGACTAATTAGCGAACAACGCTACGACCAAGCACTAGAGATAGTCAAAGATCAGATAGCCGCAGGGGCTTCTGTGATAGACGTTTGTATGGATGCAGCAATGATAGATAGCCAAAAAGAGATCTGTCACTTTCTGAATCTATTGGCATCGGAGCCTGATATTGCCGCTTTACCTATTATGGTAGATTCATCGAAGTGGGATACGCTTTGTGCAGCTCTGGAGTGTTTGCAAGGTAAGGCGATCGTGAACTCTATCTCGCTCAAAGATGGAGGTGAGACTTTTATACAGAGGGCTAAACATATCCAGAGCATGGGAGCTGCAGCGGTGGTAATGCTCTTTGATGAGCAGGGTCAGGCCGATAGCTACGATCGTAAGTGTCAGGTTGCCAAACGGTCGTATGATCTGTTGATAGGGGCTGGTTTTCCGGCTCAAGATATTATATTTGATCCAAATGTGTTGACCGTTGCAACTGGTATCGAGGAGCATCGTCGTTATGGTGTCGATTTTATTGATGCGGTACGCTATATCAAAGAGAATTTGCCACAGGCAAAGGTGAGCGGTGGAATAAGTAATTTCTCATTTGCTTTTAGGGGTAATAATCTGGTTCGTGAGGCTATGCACGCAGCCTTCTTGTATCATGCTATTGCAGCAGGACTAGATATGGCTATTGTAAATGCAGGGGCATTGGTTCTCTATGAGGATATTGACAAACAGTTGTTGGAGGCAATCGAGGATGTGATTTTTGATCGAGATGCTCAAGCAACAGAGCGATTGGTCGACCTAGCCACGACCATAAAAAGCTCGGATATAGCAGATAGTGCACACCACAGCACAAGGGAGCTATGGAGAGATGAGCCATTAGAGGAGCGTATTGCATATAGCCTTTCGCATGGCATAACCCAATATATACAAGAGGATGTACTCTGCGCCAGTGAGCAGTATGGTTCGGCAGTCATGGTGATCGAAGGACCCCTAATGAGCGGAATGAAGAGGGTCGGAGAGCTTTTTGCCCAAGGTAAAATGTTTCTTCCGCAGGTGGTAAAGAGTGCACGAGTAATGAAACGTGCCGTAGAGGCTCTTGCACCCCAGCTAGAAAAGATCAAAGGAGTGTCGTCCGACAAGGTTGTTATTGCAACGGTCAAGGGAGATGTGCATGATATTGGCAAAAATATTGTCTCGATAGTACTCGCCTGTAATGGTTTTGAGGTTATCGACTTGGGTGTGATGACCCCAGCCCAAACGATCGTTGAGGCTGTCGAGGAACATAAGCCTTCGCTTTTGCTTCTTAGTGGATTGATTACCCCTTCGCTCGACGAGATGAGGGCGGTGATCGAATTGCTCGAACACAAGGGGCTGAATGTTGATCTGCTAGTGGGTGGAGCCACAACCTCAAAACTGCATACTGCCGTAAAACTCGCTCCATTATACTCGGGTTTGGTGGCTCAAACATCCGATGCTTCGACCTGTGCAAAACTATCGGTAGATCTTACCTCGTCCGATCGAAATAGCGTGGTTGAGGCAATCAAGAACCAACAGCAAAGCCTCAGAGATAAACACCTAAGAGAAGAGCAGCAAAAGAGCCAACTCACGCCCGAACAGGCATATCAGAATCGAGCAAAGCTTGACTTCTCGAAAGTGACATATCCAAAAAATGTAGGCGAAAAGATATATGACTCGCTTGATCTGGATCAAGTTCGAGAGCTTATCAATTGGAAATCTTTTTATGCAGGATGGCAGATCAAAAGGAGTGCGAGAGTTGACGCAGATCACCCCCAAAGCAACGAACAGATACGCCAATTGCACAGCGATGCCATAGCAACCTTAGATAAGATCTCACCAAAGATCACAATTAGAGCCATAAGCGCAATCTATAATGCAACCTCGCAAAAAGATACAATCACAATCGGTGAGGCAACCAATAGTCTCGAAATTAAAACCCCAAGGCAACTGCACCAAAAAGGAAAAGGAGAGCCTAACCTATCCCTATCTGACTTTATCGCCCCCGATGGAGATCATCTAGGGGTGATAAGCCTATCGGTGTTTGGTGTGGCCGAAATAGCCGAGCAATATAGAGCCAAGGGAGATGACTATAACGCCATAATGGTGACACTGCTAGGTGATAGACTAGCCGAAGCCGCTGCCGAATATCTCCACTTTCTGATGCGCACCCAGCAGTGGGGATATAGCAACGAATCCTTCGACAAAGAGAGACTCCTTGGGGGCAAGTACCAAGGTATAAGACCTGCCTTTGGTTACTCGTCACTACCTGACCACACGCAAAAAAAGTCGCTATTTGATTTTATGCAAATCCAAAAGAGGGTGGGTACACAGCTAACCGAAAGCTGCGCAATGATCCCACAAGCATCGGTATGCGCCATATTATTTGCACACCCCGATGCAAAATATTTTATAACAGAATAAACCGTTAGAGAATGAAAGTCATAGATATAATTAAGACTGCAAAGGCTCAGGGCAAATGCCGCTTTGCATTCGAGATGCTTCCACCACTAAAAGGGGATGATATTAACACCATTTTTTCGACAATAGACAAACTAAAGCAGTTTGATCCAGCATATATCAATATCACCTACCACCGAGAAGATGTGAAGTATGTTGAGCGAGAGGATGGACTCCTAGAGCGACACATAACCACAAAACGCCCAGGAACAGTTGCCATAGCAGCGGCAATCATGGCTCGATATGGCATAGAGGTAGTGCCTCACCTTATATGCGGAGGATTCTCGAAGTATGAGACCGAGGATGCGTTGATAGACCTTCGATTCCTAGGGATCGAAAATATCCTTGCGCTACGTGGTGATAACCTGCATGGAGAGAGGTCGTTTAGAGCCGCAATAGATGGATACCAGAACGCCTCACAGCTAGTAGAGCAGATTGTGGCAATGAACCAAGGGAGGTATGTAGACTCGGAGGTCGAGAACTCTCAGCCCTCATCTTTCTCGATTGGAGTTGCAGGATATCCCGAAAAGCACCTCGAATCGCCAAATTTAGAGATGGATATTGACTATCTAAAACGCAAAG
>JAWXTL010000147.1:0-4509 GCA_044433565.1 Rikenellaceae bacterium
CAATCTCAAGTGAAGCCGCCATCAAAACAGCAGTCTTCAACCGAATCATAAGCAAATACTCCTCCATCGAAACAGCATCTGCACTCTCGAAACTCATATCATACTGCTGACCCTCGCAAACCTCAATAGAGGCCTTGTTGAAAATAGAAATCACACGAGGCAAATGCTCATCAGAAACCCCCTCACTCAACAAACGATAAGCCAAAATCAACATAGCATCGCCCGAAAGAATAGCCACATTAGGGCTCCAACGCACATGAACAGTCTCACGCCCACGTCGCAAACGAGCCGAATCCATAATGTCATCATGAAGCAAAGTAAAGTTATGAAAAACCTCCAAAGCAACAGCCGCCTGATAAACTTCACGTGTCGCCTCGCCATAGACCTCACAGGCCAAAGTAGTCAAAATAGGGCGCATACGTTTGCCCCCATCCTCCATAATATATCTAATTGGTGCATAGAGAGTTTGAGGCTCAACATCAAGAGCAAGTTGAGCAATATGCTCCTCGATTTTAGCAATTTTTTCAGAGATCATAATCACAAAATAATTAACAGTTAGTCATTTTTTTTTTACAAAAATATATAAATAATTTGTTATTAAGGAAATTTGTTTCTAAATTTGAATTATTAATCATCAAATAAATGTTCAAAACATCAAATAAAAAATTCTATTGATATGAAACAACTAGTAGTAGGAATCGACATTGGAGGTACTAATTCCGTTTATGGATTGGTAGATCACGAAGGTAACATGTATGGCGAAGGAGTAGTCTCAACTCGCAAATATCCAGATTTTGACCAATACCTAGAGGAACTATACCTAGGTATTCAATCACTGCTAAAGCAACTTGATATTGAGTATGAACTAATGGGTGTCGGTATTGGTGCTCCAAACGGAAACTACTACAACGGTACAATCGAAAACGCAGCAAACCTAGTTTGGGAAGGTATAGTGCCTTTTGTTGAGCAAATGAAACGCTACTATCCTAACATCCCTGTGATTATCACCAACGATGCTAATGCAGCAGCAATAGGCGAGGGTGTCTATGGTGCAGCGCGTGGCATGAAAGACTTTATCGTGGTTACACTAGGAACAGGTCTAGGTTCGGGCTTCGTCTCAAATGGTCAGTTGGTCTATGGTCATGATTCGTTTGCGGGTGAGCTAGGTCACGTTATCGTAAATCGTGCTGGTCGTCAGTGTGGTTGCGGTCGTAAAGGATGTCTTGAGACCTATGTTTCGGCAACAGGTATCAAACGTACTGCATTCAAACTTTTGGCAGATCACCTAGAAGATTCGGAGTTCCGCAATATCACCTACAACGATCTAACAGCCGAAATGATTACCAAAGCAGCTCTTAATGGCGACCCTCTAGCAATCGAAGCATACGAGTACACAGGAACAATGCTAGGTCAAGCACTAGCAGATGCAGTGACTATCACTTCGCCAGAGGCTATTATCCTATTCGGTGGATTGGCAAAAGCTGGTAAATATATCTTCGAGCCAACTCGTCGTGCTATGGAAAGCAGTATGTTGTCAAACTTCCGCAACAAAGTTAAGTTGTTGCCATCGGGTATCGACGGCAAAAATGCAGCAGTATTGGGTGCTTCGGCTCTAGTATGGCAAGAGCTAGATAAATAATATTTCGCTGACTTTGCTTTCCGCTCTCTCTTTATGGTTAGAGAAAAGCATTAGAAGTCAGGTTTATAGGTACTCAGCAGGTGGGATTATTTCTACTTGCTGAGTTTTTATATAAAAACCACAACGATCAACAATCGCAGATAAAAATAAATTGCAAATCCATTAATAAGAGAGTATATTTGTTGTGTGAAACAATAAAACAACTCAAAACAATCACTATGAGATACCCGAAAACACTATTAACCCTATTTCTCTCGGTCGCACTCTGCTCGTGTGGATCGACATCGCAAACCTCTAATCTGGCAAATACAATTATCCCAGAGCCCGTCTCTCAAGAGATCAAATCGGCTGGTCAGTTCAAAATCACTGGCGATTTGACTATTGGAATCAATGATCCAAAGCTAGAACCTATTGCAGGGATGCTCCAAACTCTAATTTCAAAATCGACGGGATTAACCCTACCATTGCATCCGAAGGTTCGATTATGCTAAAGATCGAGACCCCAAAACAGGGAGATGCAAACCCCGAAGCCTATAAGCTATCAATCGAAGAGAGCCAAATCACAATCACCGCTACGGACTATGCAGGGGTGTTGTATGGTGTGGAGTCATTGCGCCAACTGCTACCACGAGAGGTAGAGCTTTCGGATGGTACAGCCACCAATCTTGCGGTGAGCTGCCAAACCATAGTCGACGAGCCTCATTTTAAGTGGAGAGGTATGATGCTCGATGTCTCTCGTCACTTCTATGATGTATCTGAGATCAAGAAATTCTTGGATATGTTGGCGTACTATAAGCTCAATAAATTCCACTGGCACCTAACCGACGACCAAGGGTGGAGAATAGAGATCAAAAAATATCCGCTCCTAACTCAAAATGGTGCGTTCCGCAAATTTAATGCTCACGATAAAGGCTGTATCGCAAGAGCCGAAAGTGGCGAAAACAAAGATTTTGAACTAGATCCAGCAAAAATTCAGGTCTCGGCTTCGGGCGATTCGACCTATGGTGGATTCTATACCCAAGAGGATATAAAAGAGATTGTGAGATATGCCTCGGAGCGCAATATCGACATTATTCCCGAGGTTGATATGCCGGGTCACTGCCTATCGGCAATCGAGAACTACAAGGGTGTTTCGTGTACCGATAATATTGGGTGGGGTACGCTCTTCTCTTCGCCTATCTGCCCTGGTAAAGAGAGTGCTTTGGAGTTTTGCAGGAACGTCTATGCAGAGATCTTCGAGCTTTTCCCTTATGAGTATGTGCATCTGGGTGCCGACGAGGTGGCAACCGAAAATTGGACTAAATGCCCTGACTGCCAACGACGTATCAAAGAGAATAACCTCAAAGATGAACATGAACTTCACTCTTGGTTTGTTCGCACCATGGAGCAGTTCTTTAATGATAACAATCGCAAGTTGATTGGTTGGGACGAGATTCAGGATGGAGGTCTTTCGCCAACTGCTACTGTTATGTGGTGGAGAAGTTGGGTTGCTAATTCGGTTCATGATGCTACTGCCCAAGGTAATGATGCTGTGTTGTCTCCAAATTTCAATATGTATTTGGATTATGAGCAGGACAAAAATAGTTTGGTTAATATCTATGATTACAATCCTATTCTTGAGGGTTTGAGTGCCGAACAGGCAGAGCACGTATTGGGTGTTCAGGCTAATTTGTGGTGTGAGTGGGTTCCTAGTCTTAAACGTGCTGAATATATGACTTTCCCTCGTTTATCGGCTTTGGCAGAGGTTGCTTGGTGTGCTCCATCGGTTCGTGATTATGATCGTTTTATTGGCAAGTTGGTTCGTGATCTTGAGCGATTGGATTTGATGGGTATTAATTATCGTCCTTTGGATGTTGTTAATTTCAAGTCGGCTTATGCTTTTACTGAACCTTCTGAGTTGACTTTGAGCACTCCTCAGCCTAATATTGATATGCGATATACTACCGATGGTTCGACTCCTACTTTGAGTTCTGAGAAGTTGGGTGGTGCTGTTAAGTTTGATCAGACCACAGATATTAAGATTCGTATGTTCCGTCCTGACCATTCGGCGGCCGATATTATTGATACCAAGGTTGTTATAGAGCCTTATGCTGTGGCTTCTCAGGGAGTTACTATTTCTGGCTCAGGGTTAGATTGCCGTTGGTATGATTATGGTGGTGAATCTTGTGCTAAGATTACTACTGCTCCGTTCAATTCGGCTTTTGTGACCGATGATGTTGTTATTCCTGACGGCGTTAAGGGGAATATTGGTCTTATTTTCGAGGGTTATCTTGAGGTTGCCAAAGATGGTATTTATACTTTCCTTTTGCTTTCGGACGATGGGTCTAAGATGTTTATTAACTCGGAGTTGGTATTGGATAATGGCGGCCCTCATGCTCCTGTCGAGGTTGTTGTTCAGAAGGCTTTGTCTGCTGGTTTGCATCCTATTATGTTCCAATACTTCGATCATAATGGTGGTAAACTACAGTTGCGTGTTGCCGATAAGGATGATAATCTTTTGACTTTGGGTAAGGATTACTCTTTCTTTAGGGGTGAGAAGCGGTAGATTTTAGGTTTGACATCTTTACGAGGCGGACGGCTCCCAAGGGGGTGGTTGGAAGATTGGAAAAGATACTATCCCGAAGATATGGAATGTTCTCGGACGCTGCGGGTGTCATGTGCTACGAAGTAGTGCAGGGCTCCCGTGGGGGGGGAGCGTCCGCCCTGCTGACTTTTCTTGGCAGAAAAGTCTCGCTATCGCAATTCGGAAATTCCTCCGCCAAAAACTGTATAATACTTTGCGCCCCACGAAACCTTGTCGATGACTCGACAAGGTTTTTTTGTCGGGGTGGGGGCGAGAATCAAAATCCTCTGATACAAAAGCCTCTGAC
>JAWXTL010000148.1:0-4492 GCA_044433565.1 Rikenellaceae bacterium
TATCATTTTCCGTCAGATGCCCTAACTAATACCGTCAAGGATAATTAAAAAAATACTTTTGCGATTATGTTCAGATTTGCAGAACCCTTATATCTCTATTTGTTGTTTTTGATACCACTTTTGATTGTGGTATTCATTCTTTTTCGTCGTTCTCAGAAGCGTCGACTTTCCCAATTTGGCGATCTTTCGTTTATTGGTGTTTTGATGCCCGAAGCCTCACCTCGGCGTGTGAAGTACAAGTTTATACTGCTGCTTTGTGTGGTTTTGCTTCTAAGTTTCGCTTTGGCACAGCCTCAGGTTGGCTCGAAGCTCAAGGAGGTTAGACGTGAGGGGGTCGAGATTATTTTGGCTGTCGATGTTAGTAACTCGATGTTGGCCGAGGATTTTACTCCTAATCGTTTGGAGCGCACCAAGAATGCTGTGGGTCAGTTGGTCGAGAAGCTTGATCGGGATCGTGTGGGGATGGTGGTCTTTGCAGGTAACGCCTATGTTCAGCTTCCTGTTACTTCGGATTATGTTTCGGCTAAGAGCTTTATTCGTTCTTTGTCTCCGACTATGGTTCCCGAGCAGGGTACTTCGGTGTCGAAGGCCATTGAGCTTTCGACTCGTTCTTTTTCGGAGCAGAGTACTCGCAGTCGTGCTGTGATTTTGATTACCGATGGTGAGAGTCATGATGATGATCCTTTGGCGGCAGCTCAAGCGGCTAAGGATGCTGGGGTTGTGATCTATACCGTGGGTATTGGTACTCCAGAGGGTTCGCCGATCGAGATTGATGGTCAGATGATCCGAGATGAAGAGGATCAGATTGTGGTTAGTAAGCTCGACGAGGAGACTTTGCAGCAAATTGCTGTTCTCACGGGTGGAGCTTATGTTCGTGCTTCGGAGCGCAATGTGGGGCTGGATCTTATCCTCTCGGAGATAGATAAGATGCAGAAACAAGAGTTCAGCTCGATGGTTTTCGAGGAGTATGCCGATCAATTCCACTATCTGACATTTATAGCTCTGCTACTTTTGTTGGCTGAATTTGTTATGATTGATCGCCGCAATCGTATCTTCGCCAAAATCAAAGTTTTTAAATAGTATAGGGGACTTATAAAAATTGACCCTCATGAAAATAATAACATATAACATGGACAAATAAAAGTAGTTTTGAATGCCTTTGGGCGATATTTTGGTCTCTTTTTCACCTTTTCATAGTCGTATAGCGGGGCTATACTCCCATGAAGGCGGCAAAAAATAGCCTCAAAATCTCATCCCAAATCCATCCAAATCAATTTTTAGAAGTCCCCTAAGATTTAGTTTCTCAAACTATATATACCCAATATGATGAATATGAAAAAATATATCTTTCTGCTTTCGGCTCTTTTGCTTTCGGTCTGTGGGCTTATGGCTC
The DNA here is from genome assembly GCA_044433565.1 of Rikenellaceae bacterium. Classification (GTDB taxonomy): domain Bacteria; phylum Bacteroidota; class Bacteroidia; order Bacteroidales; family Rikenellaceae; genus Mucinivorans. Next base: position 1,394 of record JAWXTL010000148.1, read on the forward strand.
AGGAGGTAAGTTATCGGCTCGATGCTCCTATGTCGGTGTCCCAGGGGGAGCGTTTTCGTGTTGCTTTGGTTTTGACCAATGGCGATGGTACCGATTTTTCGGCTCCTACGTTTACTAATGCCTCTATTTTGGCTGGTCCTTCGATTGCCAATGGTACTAACTACTCTAATATCAATGGTGTTTCGAGCACTACCACTACTCGTACCTATACTTATGTTTTGGAGGCTACGGGGGGTAATGTGCTCGTTGGTGCCTCTTCGGTTAAGGTCGATGGTAAGAGCTATCGTACCAATGCTTCGACCATTGAGGTTTCGGATGCTCCTTCGTCGGGGTCTAATAATAATAGTGGTGCTAATCGCAGTGGTGGCGGTAATGCTATGCGCCCTTCGGGAGCTGGTTCTATGGAGGCCGACGATATTGTCTTGAAGATGAAGGTGACCAAAAGCAATGTTTATAAGGGCGAGGCTCTATGTGCTACTCTTTGTGTCTATACTCGTGTTGGTATTTCGGGATTGGAGTCTGCTAAGTATGCAGATTTCTCGGGTTTTTGGACTCAGGAGCTTGATATTTCAAAAGAACAGGCCACACGTGAGACCCTCAATGACAAGGTCTATGAGGTTCATCCTATTCGTCGCTGGTTGCTCTATCCTCAGCGTACTGGGCGGTTGACTATCGAGGCTAGTTCTTTTACGGCTATTGCTCAGGTTGTTACTCGTGCTAGTGGTAACTCTCTCTTTGATGAGTTTTTTGGTGGTGGCACTAATATTGAGCGTGTTCCTAAGAATATTGCTAGTGCTCCTGTAACTATCAATGTTGAGCCTACTCCAACTCCAGCACCTGCGAGTTTCGATGGTGCTGTGGGGCAGTTTACTCTCGAATCTTCGATCTCCAATGATCTTTTGGCTGCTAATAGTGCTGGGTCTATTACTCTGAAGTTGTCGGGTACTGGTAACTTCCCTTTGATTACTCAGCCTAGTGTGGATATGCCAGTTGGTATCGAGCGTTATGACACTAAGAGTAGTGAGAAGATCGAGAATACGACCTCTGGTTCACGTGGTAGTCGCACTTGGGAGTTCCCGTTTGTTACTCGTGCCGAGGGTAGTTATGTTATCCCCTCGATTGATATAACCTATTTTGATCCAACGTCAAAGAGCTATAAAACTCTTTCTAGTGGGGCTGGAGGTTTCCCGTTGGAGGTTACTCGTGATGAAAGCGGCTCTTCGAGTAGTGGTGGCGGTGGTGCATTTGTTTCGGGTGTCACTCGTGAGAACCTGAAAGTTTTGGGTCGTGATATTCGCTTTATCAAGGTTTCTGACCCAGCACTTCGCACAACAGATGGTCTATTGATCTTCTCGGTCTACTTCTGGTTGATCGTTCTTTTGCTTTTGGTTCTTTTCTTTATCTTGCGCTCGGTGTTGTCAAAATATATCGCATCACGTATGGATGTCGCTCTGACCAAAAACAAAAAGGCTAACAAGGTTGCTCTTCGTCGTTTGCGTCGTGCTCGTGGATATATGCAGAGTGATTCTCCCGAGGCATTCTTCGAGGAGATGTTACGTGCCCTGTGGGGTTATGTTGCCGATAAACTCTCGATAGAGGTGTCAGAGTTGACAAAAGAGCGAGTGCGGGTTGAGCTTTCGGAGCGTGGAGTCTCTTCGGATCAGTCAGATTTGTTCTTGGAACTTATCGGTCAGTGCGAGATGGCGCAATATGCTCCTTCGGTTGCTGTCCCTATGCGACAGGCGTACGAACAGGCACTAGAGGTTATTGGTGCTATGGAATTGAAGTAAAATTAGATTAGATTTTAACAGTTATGATAAAGAAGATATTTTTGTTTATGAGCCTTTTGTTTTTGGCTCAGTCGGCTTATTCTCAGGCGGATAGTTTGGCAGAGGTGGTCTCCTCTGAGATTGCTTTAGATTCTGTTGTTTTGCTTGGCGATCAGCAGGTTCCTTCTTCTGACACTTCGTTGGGGGGTAATCAGGCTCTTTGGGCTTCGGCCAACAAGGCCTATATTGAGGGTCAGTATCCACAGGCTGTTTTGGATTATGAGGCTATACTCTCATCTGGTGAGTTTAGTTCGGCTTTGTATTTCAATTTGGGGAATGCCTATTTCCAGCAGAATCGTTTGGGTAAGGCTCTTTTGAACTACTATCGTGCTCGTAATCTTGACCCTACCGACGAGGATATTCTTTATAACCTAGAGACTGCACAGGCACGTACTAAGGATAAGATAGATCCTATTCCTTCTTTCTTTTTGGTTCGTTGGATTGACTCTTTGGGTTCTTTGTTTAGTAGTAATGGGTGGGCTGTTTTGTCTTTGAGTTTGTTTTTGATTTGTTTGGTTGGGATTTTCGTTTGGTTGATTTCGGGTTCACTTTCTTTGCGAAAGTTGGGTTTTTTCTTGGGTTTTATTTGTGGGGTTTTGTTTTTTGTCTCTTTGGCTTATTCTTATTCTTTGGGTCGTGAGCAGTTGGATGAGAGTGGGGGTGTTGTTGTTAATTCGGCTGCTCCTATTAAGAGTTCACCATCTTCGGGTGGTACGGATCTTTTCATTTTGAATGAGGGCACTTATCTTGAGGTACTTCAGCAATTGGAGGATTGGAGTGAGATTCGTGTTGCTGATGGTAATAAGGGTTGGATTTTGAGTTCGGCTATTGAGTTGTTATAGGCTTTTGTTTGATAAATGAAGAGGCTGTCCAAAACAAAGTTTTGGACAGCCTCTTCTTGTTGGCGTAAAGCGTTAGTTTTGGGCGGAGGGATTTTCAATTGCGATAGCGGATTTTTCGTTAGAAAAATCTACGGGGCGGACGGCTCCCATGGGTGGTCGGAAGATTTCGGGGATAAAACGTTGGGGTCGTTCTAATGAAGAAAAGTTTTTGATCGGTTGGGCATTTTTTCAAAAAGCCTCCACAGTTCACTGCGGTTGAGGCTCTGGGGTTGGAGCTATGCTTCCTAGCGGTTAGAGGCTTTTGTATCAGAGGATTTTGATTCTCGCCCCCACGGGAGCCCTGCACTACTAAAGTAGCACATGACCCAGCAAGAGTCCCAGAAAATACCCGAGAGTCCCAGAACAATCAATCTCTTCTGGGGCAAAAT
>JAWXTL010000149.1:0-4490 GCA_044433565.1 Rikenellaceae bacterium
CGGGCATTGGTGTTCTTTGGGCTCGTGAAGAGCTGCTGGAGGAGCTTCCTCCTTTTTTGGGTGGGGGTGATATGATTTCGACTGTTTCGCTCACTCGGGGGACTACTTGGGCAGAGCTTCCTTTGAAGTTCGAGGCTGGTACTACCAACTATATTGGGGCTACGGCATTGGGTGAGGCTTTGGATTTTTGTCAGTCGTTTGATCGGGCAGCTGCCGAAGCGCACCAGCAGGAGTTGTTGCGTCAATTTAGCCAAATGCTGCATGAAGAGGTGGACGGGGTGACGATCTATGGTACGACCTCTCATAAAGCACCTATTTGTAGTTTTAATATCGAGGGGGTTCACCCCATGGATATTGCGCAAATAGTCGATAAACTAGGGGTCGCTTTGCGTAGTGGTACTCACTGTGCCGAACCCGTAATGCACCACTATGGCATACATTCCACCTCACGCGTCTCGTTTGCCATATACAATACCTCCCAGGAGGTTGAGGTTGCTATCTCGGCGATCAAACGTGCAACATCAATGCTTAGATAAAAAAATAGTAATAGATATGTTTATAGTAATCGAAGGGCTGGATGGGGCAGGAAAATCTACCCAAGTTGCCAAACTAACAGAATATTTTAATGCTCAGGGCAAAGAGGTCGAATACCTTCATTTCCCTCGTTTTTCGGCTCCGGTCTATGGCGAGTTGATTGCTAAGTTTTTGCGTGGTGAGCTTGGGGCTATAGATCAGGTCGATCCACAACTTATTGCTTTGATCTATGCTGGTGATCGTGCCGATGCTTCTGGGATGATTGGTGAGTGGTTGGATTCGGGCAAGATTGTTATTGTCGATCGCTATGTCTACTCGAATATTGCATATCAATGTGCCAAGAGCACCTCTCAGAGCGCATTGCGTGAGTGGATCTTCGATCTCGAATATACTCATAACAATATCCCACGTCCCGATCTTTCGATCTTTTTGAATGTTCCTTTCAAGTTTACCGAGAGTTCTCTATCGAAGGTTCGTGAGGGCGATGATCGTTCTTATCTCAATGGCAAGGCGGATATTCATGAGGCTTCGCTCTCTTTTCAGGAGCGTGTTCTTCGGGAGTATCTCTCTTGCGAGGGTATTGATCCTCGCTTTCGGGTGATTGATTGCTCTACCGAGCAGGGCGAAATGGCCGATGCACAAACCATTTTTAACCGTATCTATGATGAAATCTCGCAGCTCTAGTATTGGACTTTTGATCAATATTTCACGATACTCCTTGGCTTTGCTGTTTTTGTTTTCGGGACTTGCCAAGGCGATCAATCCTTTTGGACTTTCGATACAGTTTGGTGAATATTTTTCGGCTATGGGTTTGGAGTTTCTTACTCCTTGCTCGGGGCTGTTTTCGGTGCTTTTGCCTTCGGTTGAGACTGCTTTGGGTTTGATGCTTTTGGGCGGTCTTTTTATGCGTTTCACTTCGATTGTGGTGGGGGTGTTTATGTTCTTTTTTACGGGGCTTACACTTTGGATTGCTCTTTATAATCCGGTTAGCGACTGTGGCTGCTTTGGCGATTTGTTTAAGATCTCGAACTGGCAGACGTTCACTAAGAATTTGATCTTTTTGATTCCCACTATTTTTCTTCTTTCGGCTCGTTATGCGCAATCCGCTGGTTATGTGGGTGTCAAGATGGTGGGCGTTGTGATCCTTTCGCTCTGGTTGCCTCTCTATTCGTTGATGAATCTTCCTTTGATTGATGCTACACCTTTCAAAATAGGCGTTAGTATCCCTCGTGCTATGACTCTCGAGCCAGGGGCGGCACAAGATCAGATCGAAACCACGCTGATCTATAAGAATCGGCATACCCAGCAACTGATGGAGTTCTCAGTCACCGATACCACTTGGTATGATAGTGATACTTGGGAATATGTTGATAGTCGTTCACGGGTTCTTAGCGAGGGTGCTACGCCCGAGATCTCCTCTTTTGCTTTGATTGATCGTTTGGGCGACGACCAACATTCTGTGATTCTTGCCTCGCCCGAGATACTGCTGGTTATAACAAATGATCTTAGCACTGTCGATTTTGAATATATCTACCAGTTGATGAGCCAAGGAAGTAGAGTAGCCCTGCTCACCTCGCAATCTTTGACACAAGTGCCCTCTGATATTGAGGCCTATAATAGCGACTTTACACTAAATCGCACAATGATCCAATACCCCATGGGAGGAGCAATGTTGCTCGAAGAGGGTGTGATACGTATGAAATGGACGATGGATCAACTCCCTCGGACTCTTAAAAAATAAACAGTAAGTAATGGAAAATATCTTTACCCCCGAGAAGCTATCTCAATTTAATCAAACCTGCCAAAATAGTGAGCGTATTGCTATTGTTGCGCATACCAATCCCGATGGCGATGCTGTGGGATCTTCGTTGGCATTATACCATTTTTTGGTTGCCAAATATCCTCAGAAGCATGTGCGAGTGATCGTGCCAAATAATTTTCCTGATGATCTGAAATTTATTGATCCCCAGTCGCATATCGAGGTTTATATGGAGATGATTAAAGAGGCACAGGCTTTTTTGGCTGCTTGTGATGCGATTATTTGTGTTGATTTCAATCAGATCTCACGTCTCGATCAGATGGGCGAGGCAATCGAGATGAACCTTCATGCTACACGTATTTTGATCGACCACCATATTGACCCTCCTCATTATGATTTGGCTTTTCATTATAGCCGTAGTTCTTCGGCTGCATTTTTGGTCTATGGTTTGATTGTTGGGCTTGGTGGAGTCGAGGCTTTGACCCCTGAGATTGCTTCGGCACTCTATCTGGGGATTATGACCGATACTGGAGGATTTAGTTTCTCGCTGCTCGATGGTGAGTTGTTCCGTTCGGTTGCCACTTTGGTTGATTGTGGAGCCGATCCTGTCTATATTCGTCAGATGGTTTTCGATCGCCAGAGCGAGGATAGGCTTCGTATGGTGGGTTATCTGCTTAGTCAGAAGATGGTGATTCACTCCAATAAAGGTGCTGCATATATCACGCTTACCAATCAAGAGAAGCTCGAATTTAATCATCAGATTGGCGATACCGAGGGGGTTGTGAATATGCCTTTGACTATTGGTGGTATTACCTTTTCGGCTATTATGATCCAGACCAAAGATTATATTAAACTTTCGTTGCGCAGTCAGGGCGATTGTGATGTTAATGTTTTGGCTCGTGATAATTTCTCGGGTGGAGGGCACAAAAATGCCGCTGGGGGCAAGTACTATGGCTCGATGGAGCAGTGTGTGGAGTTTATTGAGCGTTTGATCTCGGAATTTTAATTATTTTGTTGATAGAGTTATGGCAACTTATTTAGAGATTTTCAAACGATTGCGCATCGAGATGAATGGTGCTGTGAGCCAATCTATGCGAGAGGGGGGTATTGTGGGGCTTATGAATTATGGTGTTAGCCTTCCCACGATCAAGGATGTTGCTTTGGAGTATGCTCCCGACCACCGTTTGGCTGGGGAGTTGTGGCGGCAGGAGATTCGTGAGATGCGTATTGCTGCTCTTTTGGTCGAAGATCCCTCTTTGGTTACTCTCGATCAGATGCGTCTTTGGGGCGATGGGATGGCGACTGTTGAGGTAGCACAGATTTCCTCGAAGGAGCTTTGGTCTCGGGTTTCGGGTTCGGAGCAGGTTGCTTTGGAGTGGTATTTGGGTGATGATAGTGTGAAGGTCGAATCGGCTCGTGCTACTGTTGGGTGGATGGCTTCACGCCTAGAGAGTGATTTTCTTTCGCAGTTTATTGATTTGCGGGGGAATGCTTTTATGTTGCGTGAGATATATCGTTATCATCCTTGTTTGCGTGAAAGGATTACGGCTATTAGCGATTCTATTTTTGATCTTGGGTGGCAGTTGGAGATGATAGATTAGAGGATTTGGGGTAGATATGGAATGTTCTCGGACGGCTGTCGGAAGATTGAAGAGATTCTACCCCGAAGATATGGTTCGTTTCTCGGACGGCTGTCGGTGTGCCTCGTAAGCCTTCAGGATTACGGGGCTCCCGACGGGGGGAGCCGTCCGCCCCGTAGAGATTTCCCTTCTGACCGAAGGTAAATCTCCGCTACCGCATTCGGAGTATTATCATCCCCGAAGGATCTAATACAACCTTACACAATACTCCATCTTAGGGCATACCTCGCCCACGACAGCAGCACGAGTATGAGGCGTGTGCGAATGAAGATCTGCCAATAGATCATCCACTCGATCAGCATCGACAGCCATCAACAATCCCCCCGAAGTTTGCGCATCAGCGAGTGCCATCTTGCGCTCCATACTCACCGAATCTTCGACTCGGAGCTTCGAGCTAACAAATTCCAAATTGCGAAAAGCAGCCCCTGGAATACATCCATCCGAGAGCAACTCCTCGACCTCATCAAAAAGTGGAACCGCCTGAGAGTCTATCTCAATGGTACATCCCGAACCCTCGGCCATCTTTAGCGAGTGACCCAAAAGCCCAAAACCTGTAA
>JAWXTL010000150.1:0-4486 GCA_044433565.1 Rikenellaceae bacterium
GCCAACTCACCAGCAGTATAATTACCCTCGGCCTCAATATAAATCCGATCCTCCAAAAGACTCACTGAGGCCTGAATACCAACCTCCTCGGAATTTTCCTCAGAACTAGGAGTAAAAGTAGGACGGATCTTAATATTATTAGTCGAGATAAGTGCCGAAATCTGATTAGAGACAAACTCCAATCCCGTAGTCGAGAGAATAGATCCACTCATCGTACCAAGACTAGTAGTCCCCATATCAGGCATAAAAGTACTAGAGACAAACAAAGACATAAACTGCATAGACAACGCCTCGTCGGTATTCAAAGAGTTACGAAGAATATTCTGAGTCTCGGGAGTAGCATTAGGTGCCGAAATATCAAAAGAAATATCAGGAGTAAACAACTCACCAGTAAGCTTAATCCCACACTCAATAGTAGTCTTACTACTACCCCCCGAAAGAGTAGTCTCGGTCAAAGGCTCCAAAGAAGCACGAACCTTATAAACCCCCGTAAAATCTACCAGCGGATTAGAAGGAGACCCCGTCCAAAGCAAATTACCACCATTGAGCAAAGTGAACGTCTTATCGGCAATAGCAAAAATCAAACGATAAGTACCCTTCTCGATATTCACAGGACCCTGCAAAGAGAAAATCTCCTGAGTAGGATTAACGTGCATCTGCAAACGACCCGTACCACGACCCTCGATAATATTATCCATCAAAGAGTTCGTATAACTAATCGTAGCCAAGGTATTAGGAAGCACCTGAACATCAAGCTTAATATCCAACTCATTGACCAAACGACTACGAGTATTACGCCTAAAGATATCATGATTGGTTCGCACAGTATCCACCGCAGGAGCCGAAGGGTCAACAAAACTAAGGAACGTAGCACGGTCGATGGTCGAAACATCCGAAAATGGCATCTTAATAACCGAGTTATTAGCCGTCTGGGCAACAATAACAATATTGGTATTACGATCATTACCCGAAATGTTCAGAGTCCCAGTACCATACGCCTTACCAAAGAAATAAGGGTTATCCTTGGTCGTGGTATTTATAGCCAAAAGATCCGTAAATTGACCAGTAACCCCAAAGCGAACATTACGGAAATATTCGCTATCCAAAAAAGCATTAATATCACCACCATTATTCTCGGAGTCAACAAATTGAGTGGGTTGCAAAGTAAAACAATTATCCACAACATCAACCTCGCCACTCAAAGAGTAATAGACCTTCGTATAATCGACCATAGCCCGATACTTATCAATAACAATCCGACCATTCAAAGCGGGACTCTTCAACCCGCCATCAAGGGTCAAACGAGCAGAACCATGACCCGAAGTATTAACCAAAGCCCCCTTAATCATAGGTTCCAAAATCCGAAGATCAATAGATGGGAAATCAAAATCGGCATGTAACCTATCGGCCGCAAAATCATAATAACCCGTAATAGGTCGCCGCCTTAGATCATTAATCACAGCCAAATTAACACGATTATCACTAGGAGAATATTGACTACCAATAATAGGACTACCCAACGAATTATCACCCAAATAGAGATCCTTAATAGCCAACTGTGCATTCATGTGGGCACCCGAAAGCACCGAAACAGCACTAACACTACCACTAATCACCCCCTTGAGATCATAACCCAAATTGGAAACCAAACTCGAAAACGGAGAAACATCGACATTCTGCATCACAACATCCAACGAATCACTCGGCAATCGACCAATCTTGCCATCGACAGAAAAATATTGAGACGACGATCGAATAGCAAAATTGTCAATGGTATAACCCGTAGAATCAATCAGAACCTGACTCTCGGGCATCATCCAGTTGCGATCATTCATACGAATATTACTAGGCTGAACGGTCAACGAAATCTGTGGCAAATTCTCGGGTGTGCGATAAATATTAGTACGGATATTGAAAATAGCCGAATTAGAATTGGTCTTATCACTATAACGCATCCCTATATCAATACGGTTGTTCTTAATACCGCCAATCAAAGAGAAGCTAGGAAACTCCAAACCATTGAGGTCAATCAAAGAAGAGGTGAGATAAATACTAAGCGAGTCAGCAATATTTCGTGAATTGACACTAAGGTTCTCAATAAAAGTCTTCTCGGTGCTAATAAACTCCGACTCACAACTAAAAGAGAAACTATTACGAGCAGGATTAAAAAAGAAATCGACCGTCGACCCCGAAGCAATAGTAAGCCCAGGAACAAAAATCCCCGCAACATTGTTAGCCTCTTTAACATCGACATCGAGCGTATAGTAACCATCCTCATACTTCTCTTCGTTGGTAGCCAGACCAATATCACCACGCCCCTGACCACGAACAATCTCGGTAGCATCATTGAACGAAGGGATATAACTACGAGCCATCTGAGCCAGATAGCCAAATATATTGTAATAGGAATTATGACCACGAAGAGTAACATCAGCAAAGCGAGAACTCATCATAAGCTCTTTCTCTTGCGGAGAGTTTTTCAAGAAGAAATCAATATCGGAGGTCTGCGTAAACTCCAGATGGTTGACATAGATAATACTATCGAGCAGCACATTACCATTGATATTATCAATATTTGTCCCCGTAAAGAATGCACGAACATTAGCACTAACACTCGAAACCGAATCACGCTTATTAACACCCAAAGCCACAAGGTTCGCTTTTTCGAGATCGAGAAAGAAATTATAAGAGGGTAATTCGGCATTGGTAAAGTCGAAAATACCATCGGTCTCAAATATAAGATTGGAATCCTGAGCCGACTTCACATTACCGGTAAAGACCTTATTATTAAATCGTCCATCCAGCTCGATTGGACCATAGGTATAATCATAGAAATCCAGCTTATCAATATAGGCGGTAGTCCCCAGATTGATCGAGTCGCCCCAAACCGTAGCATCGACATTCGATGAGAGTGTAATAAGATTGAGATTATTATCCCCCCCCAGAGCCTCACGAATATTAAAGTCCGTACTACTAAGGTTACCTATCATCCTCACAGCATTGCGAAGTGATCCTTCGGGTTGCAATTGCAGGTCGGCATCAATCACGCCACAATAACTTTTGACCCTACACTTGGCTTTGAAATCACGCAGCAGACCAAAAAACTCCCCCGAGGCAGTCAGAGTCTGGTTTTGCGTAAGGACATTCATCACCGAAGGGGCAACATTCTTGCCCGTAAGAGTATAGACTATGTGGTCGATCGACTGGGCATCGGTGGTCAATTCATCAAGGGTAAACAGGAAGTCGGTCTGAGCAACATTAGGCAAACCAGATATATTAAAAGAACCTTTTAGCTCTGACCCATCCGAAGTGGTAAGTTTGGCTATCTCGCCTCTTAGGTCGGGCACTCGCCCAATAACACTACCCTCCATATTTATGGTCAAAGGCATATCTAGCCCACCAGCACGAGAGAAATAGTTGATCGTCGAGAGCGAGACCACCGACGAGAGAATATCGGCATCAATAGTCACCTTGTTGACAAAGTCATTATAGTCCCACCAAGATTCATACAACAGATTAAGATGGCTACAAATAAGCGTAGACCGTGGAGTTTCAAAACGCAAGTTGGTATATCTCATCCCCGTCTCATTGACCCCACAGCGAGGCGAAGAGAGGTGGTTGAGCTTAAATCCACTACGCTCATCAAACGAGAGATGGTTGATCGCCAGACGAAAATCATAGTTAAACATCTCGATGTTCTGAGCCTGAAAATTAATATCCCGAATATCGAGATCCGTAAAGTTGATATTCTGAGCACTCTGGGTCGTAAACTTATCATACTTCTGCAACGTGACATAAGAGTTCAAAAGGTTGAGCTGCGTGGCACTCATACTGAAATCGGGGCGATCCACCCGTGGAACTTTACGTTTGAAATGGTCGAAAACCTTTTTGACATTCATCAAACGTGTAGAGTCCTCGCACAGATGAACCTGCGCACTATCAATAGTCACATTGCCCAGAGCAATTTTGCCATTAAAAAAATTTATCGAATTGATCGAAGCATCCACACGACGGATAAAGATCATCGTATCTTGGGTATTAGGATCTTCGACATAGACATCTTCGAGATAGGCACGACTAAAGAATCCGATCTCAATGCGAGAGACCGAAAACGTAGTTCCTGATTTTTCGCTTAATATACGAGTCGTGGTGTCCACCGCCCATTTCTGTACTGGAGCTATTTGCAGAAGCATTGCCAGTAGTATGGGCAGTAGTACGATCAATATAATTATTGACGATATTACAGAAAAGAGTATTTTAATTGCCTTTTTCAAGACTAAAAATGTTATATTTGCGTTCGATTTGAGAATAATTTGAGAATATACAAAAACTATTCCCGACAAAAATACGATAAATAAATGGAAATTACAATACTTGCAATCGAGTCATCGTGCGATGACACCTCGGCAGCCATAATTCGTGATGGTGTGCTTCTCTCTAATGTGATAGCCTCACAGGCGGTACACTCTGATTATGGGGGAGTTAT
>JAWXTL010000151.1:0-4407 GCA_044433565.1 Rikenellaceae bacterium
GATATTAATCTCGGGATTGAAGTTAGTAGCGAAAGCCATACCATGGTTACCAGCATTACAATCGACAATATCAAGATAGTGAATCTCATCGAAGTGATGTTTAGCAGCATAGGCCGTAAAGATAGAGGTAACCCCTGGGTCAAATCCACAACCAAGGATAGCAGTCAAACCAGCCGCTTTGAAACGCTCCTGATAAGCCCACTGCCAAGAGTACTCAAAGTGAGCCTCTTCTTTAGGCTCGTAGTTAGCCGTATCAAGGTAGTTGACACCACACTCCAAACAAGCATCCATAATAGTAAGGTCTTGGTAAGGAAGGGCAACATTGATAACCAAATCAGGCTTACAAGCCTTCATAACACGGCAAATATCAGCCACATTATCAGCATCGACAACATCGGTGCTAATGCGTCCACCGCCCACGGCAGCTGCAATTACATCGCATTTTGATTTGGTGCGACTAGCAAGAGTTATCTCTGTAAAAATAGGGTTTGCGGCAACCTTATGTGCCACCACGGTACCGACTCCTCCGGCTCCAATGATAAGTACTTTACACATCTTAATTTAGTGAGTTATATAAAAAGTTCGCTACAAAGATAAGAATTTTTATCAAGATATAAAACTCCTTACCCAAGCTTTAGTGGTTATACGTTATACAAATATCGTTTTATACTTTTCTTAGGTGTTTTCTCGAACTCGGTTGGGTAGAGTACAATCTTACTTACTCGCTCAAAAGGAGCAACTTGGCTATTGAGCACAGGAAGATTCTCATTCATCCGCTCACCAATAGACTTTGCACCCTGAACCCCCTTGGCATCGCATTGGTCAGAGTCAGGATAGACCAAAGCCACAAGCTTACCATCTCGTTCGACAACCAAACTCTCGCCCACAAAAGGAAGGTTATTGAGTTTACTTTCTATCTCCTCTGGGTAGATGTTTTGACCCGACGCACCCAAGATCATCGACTTGCTACGACCACGAATATAGAGCGTACCATCTTCGTCCATAGTGCCCAAATCTCCCGTGTTGAGCCAACCATCCGTGAGCACAGCGTCGGTAGCTTCAGGATTTTTGTAATAGCCTTGCATTACGTGCTCTCCACGAACATGAATCTCGCCTACGATATTCTGAGGATCTTCCGAATCAATTCTCGCCTCCATCAAACCATCAAGGATCTTACCACATGAGCGTGATTTAAACTCCTTGTAGTCGGTATAACTAATCAATGGAGCGCACTCGGTCATACCATAACCAATAGTAAAAGGAAACTTAATCAAACGCAAGAAATCCTCTACCTCGCTATTGATAGCCGCACCACCAATAATTACATGGGTGAGTTCTCCTCCAAAAGATTTCACCAGCTTATTACGTATGATAGTATGGATCGTAGTATCGACAATAGGCACTTTCAGCGAGAATTTCAATATTTTTTTGTCCAACATTGGCAGAATCTGCTTCTTATAGATCTTCTCGATCAAAAGAGGAACCATAAACAAAATATGTGGCTTCACCTCCGCCAAGGCATCCAACAAAATGCGTGGTGAAGGAATCTTACCCAAAAGTGTCACGTGAGCACCACGAGTGAGTGGGAACAAGAAATCGAAGGTACACCCAAAAGCATGCGCCAAAGGCAAGAATGCCAATGCACGACTTCCTGGGAAGTGAATATTAATGCTATGACCAAACATCACGTTACCACAGATATTGTTGGCCGTGAGCATAACTCCCTTGCTAAATCCCGTAGTCCCCGAGGTGTAGTTGATAATAATCAGCGAGTCATTGCTCAGACTATCATACTTCACCGTTCCACGTTCGATACCCTTAGGATATTTAGCCTTGAATAGATCAGTGATGCGGCTACTGCCACACTTTTTGCGCAGAGAGCGATCTGAAGCCCACAGGCATTCAAAATCTGTTAGCGAAAAAACAGCTTGAAGATCTTCTACATTATTGGGATCTAGTGAATCCCAGAATACATCGCCCGAAAAAAGGATACGAGAGCCAGAGTGGTTAATAATATGATGTACATCGTTGGCATTGAACTCCTGAAGTATAGGGACAATCACCGCACCATAGGTCACCGCAGCCAAATAGCTAATGCACCAACGAGGGTTATTACGACCAATAAGAGCTACACGATCGCCCTTCTTAATACCAAGCTCACCAAAGAGGATATGCAATCTAGAAATCTCGTTAGCGAGTTGTCCATAGGTGAAACTCTCTTTTTTGAAATAGTCGGTCAAGGCGTCTAAATCCCAGTTCTCATTAAAACTTTTCTCATAAAGCTCAATATAGTTTTCTTTAATCATAGTTAAGCAGCAATTTGTTAAATTTGGCACAAAATTAACAAAAATTTTCATTACCTTAGCAAAAATTTCACCTTTTATACTCCCAAAAGCAGACAATTGTCCTATGAAAAACGCTTCGGTAAAGATACTTAGAGCCTCGGCTGGATCGGGCAAGACCTATCGTTTGGCTTACGAATACATCAAGCGAGTAGTGGCCGATCCTCATTCCTACCGCTCTATTCTTGCTGTGACATTTACCAATAAGGCTACACAAGAGATGAAATCTCGTATTATCGAGAGTCTTAATGCGTTGGCTAATTTCTCGGATGGTGCGCAGGTTGTCTATATGGACGATTTGACTCGGGATCTAAAGCTTTCGGAGCGGGAGGTGCAAAGGGCTGCAAAGGTTGCTAAGAAATATATTTTGCATGACTATTCTAACTTTGCGGTCTCGACTATTGATAAGTTTTTCCAGCGTATCACACGTTCGTTTTTTAAGGAATTGGGGTTTGATTTTGGCTATGAGGTAGAGCTTTCGAGCGAACATTTCCTTGAAAAAGCGGTCGCTAATGTGATCCAACAAAGCTCAGGGGACGAGAATCTAACTCGGCTACTTGAGCGAGTTGTAAGTCGTGAGCTAGAGAGTAATAAATGGAATATTCGCAATCGGCTAATTGCGATTGGCAAGGTCTTAACTCGTGATAATTATCGACAAAACGACAACCATGACTCTGCTGATCTGGCCACGATAATGGATATGATAGCTGAGCTACACCATGCCAAAGAGGCTCAATTGCGCAATATTGCTGCACAGTGGATCGACACTTTGCACCAAGATAACATCGAGGTCGAGGATGTTTCGTTCAAGGAGACAGGATTTGCAGGGTTTATTGACAAGATCGCCCGAGGTGGTGAGATCAAACCAAGCTCGAAAAGAGTGATAAATGCTCTGAATCAAGATATGAAAGATTGGCTGTCGAAAGCAGCCCAAAAAGCCGGTAAAAGAGTTACGGATGCCTCCCTGAGAGATCTGCTCGAACAATTTGTCGAGCAAAATCATGAGTTTCAGCTATTCAATAATAGCTTCCGTGCTGCCAATCGCCATTTCGATAGCCGACTGCTTATCGACCGACTAGCACTAGAACTTGACAAGCTGATGGGGCAGAGCAACCGCCTTCCAATACATCGAACCACAGGACTTGTTGCCCAGATTGCCGAAAATACAGAAATACCATTTATCTACGAAAAACTAGGTACTACCTATAATACCTATATGATAGATGAGTTCCAAGATACTTCGACCAGCCAGTGGCAGGGCTTCCTTCCGCTACTTCAAGAGGTTATCAGCCACTCGGGCGACCAAGCGGTGCTCTTGATCGGAGATGTAAAACAGGCCATCTACCGCTGGAGAGGGGGTGACTGGAATATCCTTGACTCTCAGGCAATAAGATCGTTCAATGCCAAAAATGTAGATCAAAACGAAAGTCTTGATACGAACTGGCGTAGTCTAAGAAATATTGTCGACTTCAATAACGACCTTTTTCGCTCGGTAATCGAGATAGACTCCCAAGAGATCGACTCATTTGCCGCTCAATCACAGCTCTCTGACTATAACTCAATACTCCAAAACGCCTATGCTACCTATAAGCAAAGCCCCCGTTCCCACTCGACAGGAGGGTATGTTGAGCTGAAAATTACCGATGAGCCTCTGCAAGAGACCATCCGAGCAATCGAGGAGCTAACCACTAAGCACAATTACCAGCTGCGTGATATAGCCGTTCTGGTTCGGAGTAACAGCGAGGGCGAGAAAATGGCGAACAACCTAATCTCTGCAAATTATAATGTTATTAGCGATGAGGCTCTAAAGATCTCCTCTTCGCCCACCGTGCGTTTTGTGATTAACATAATAAAACTCTCGATCGACCCGTCGGATGCCATTGCACAGGCCGAGGTAAATCTATATAGATATAATCAGATTAACGCAACAGACGACGAGCAGTCCAAAGAGTTTGTAAAATCTCTTTCTTTGCTTTCGGCCGTTTCGGCATTCGAGGCGATTATTCAGCATTTTAGCCTTCAAAACAAAGAGATCTCCTATCTTCAGGCTCTATATCAGGCTCTC
>JAWXTL010000152.1:0-4362 GCA_044433565.1 Rikenellaceae bacterium
CTGCTGTTTTGATGGCGGCTTCACTTGAGATTGGGGCATATCTTGGGGGTGCTAGTCCTTCTCAATCGTCTTCGCTTTATGAGTTTGGTATTAATTTGGGTATTGCTTTTCAGATTCAGGATGATATTCTTGACACTTATGGTGATGAGTCTAAGTTTGGTAAGGCTATTGGGGGTGATATTTCGGTTGGCAAGAAGACTTTTTTGTATATTACGGCTTTTGGTCTTGCAGATTCATCTCAGCGTTCTATTTTGTCTCGTTCTCGTGATTTGGCGGAGGTACGTGGGGTTTATGATTCGCTTGGGGTATTAGAGATTTCACGGGCTTGTGTTTTGGAGTATTTTGATCGAGCTATTGGGTGTTTGGGGGCATCTCATTCTGATTCTTCTTGCACTGCTATGTTGCGTGAGTATGCTGAGGTTTTGTTGAATCGTATTAAGTAGTTTTTTGGTATATATGACAAGAGGGTGTGGTCACGATGACCACACCCTCTTTTTTTTGGGTTTATTTTTTTATTCTGCATTCTGCCATGTGAGGATTGGGTATCCGCTATTGATTCCGGTATCCTCTTTCCATGAGGTGCCGCTTTCACCATTTAGCGTCGCAGCAAATGAGCCACCTATCATGGTTGTTGCGTCCTTCGCCAGATCTGTTTCGATAGCAGTATCTGTGATTCCGCTAGGAGAATAAAAAGATACACTACTATCATAATAACAATCTGTATAGTTACTATCAATACTAAGACCCACAAAACCTCCATATAATATTTGGCCGGTAGTAATTGTAAAAGTTATCTTCTTAGCTGCACTATAACAACTCACTAGCGTGGCATTTGAAGCACATCCTACAACACCTCCTACATACATTAGACCATATATATCGCCTGTATTGTAGCAATTTTTCACCGTATGGATTGCTGTTGTTTTTCCACTTGTAGCACCTGCAATTCCCCCCACATAACCTTTCGTTGAGGTAATATCACCAGTATTGTAACATTCTGAAATATCACTAGCATAGTTCTGTCCTGCTATGCCACCAACATATCCTTCTGATCCTTCCACCTCTGCTGTGTTTGAGCATTGGGTTATTGAGCTACGACTATTACTGCTATTACTTGTATAATTACATCCTGTTATGCCACCAATATAGGTATTGGAGTCTCCATATCCATACAAACTAGCTTTATTATGGCAGGAGGTGATTGTAGCTCCATTATAATTCATTCCACTTATGCCCCCAATATAACAATATGCTGTTATTTCGCCTGTGATTGTTATATTCGAGACTTTGGCGGCAGAACTGGTGGTGACACCAAATAGCCCTTGATAGGATTTTGTATCGGAATTGATATAGATATTCGAGATGGTGTAACCTTTGCCATCAAATTCTCCTTTAAAGCTACTAGAAATGGTTCCGTCATCATCTATTGTCACATTTCCGATAGGCTCCCAGTCTCCAATGGTCGAACCACATACCCCACTAAGGTTAATATCGCTGGTTAGCTCACCATTGATTGAGCTGTTCATCGTGCCGAAACTATCATCCAGATTCTCGATAAACGCACCATAAGTATTTGTATTACCATTCACCAGATCGGCAAAAGCTTTGAGACCCAGAGCTGTATTGATCTGATAGGTTTCTGTATAACTATCGTACTGCATATCGTAGTGCCCCTCACTCGGATAATTCGGTGGGTCTAATAGAGGATAATCGGTTCCGCTCTTCCAAGCGTAGGCTTTTATCGCATTTTCGGCTGTTAGTGATTGATTATACAAATAAGCACCACTGTTGAGAGTTTCAATAAACGTAGGATATTGCATAGCCGCAGAGACCATACCAGTAGCACCGCCATTGTCGGATGACGTGGCATCAGTATTATAGTAACAATAGGTGAATGTACCACCTAAGTTGTTACCAACCACGCCACCAATAAGGCTTTCGCCTAACGCCTCAGCACTATTATAACAGTTGGTAACAGCACCATAGTTTTCACCTACCACACCGCCAGAACGATACGAATAATTTGCTGTACCTACTACTCCTGTATTATAACAATTGACAATAGTAGCATCCTCCCAGTTCTGTCCAACTACACCACCAGATATATCGTAACCATCTACCGCACCATTGTTGTAGCAGTTGATAATAATAGAGACGTCATGATTTCCACCAACCACACCACCAACATTTTGGTGACCACTAATCGTACTGGTGTTATAGCTACTAGTAACAGTACCTATATTATATCCAACCACACCGCCAGTAGCATAACCACTAGAACCACCACTAACTGTACTATTATTATAGCAATCCGAGATAGAACCTGAATTAGATCCAGCCACACCGCCACAAGAACTTGTACAATCGACCGCACCTTGATTATAGCAATAAGAGATAGTACCTGTATTTTCTCCAACAATGCCACCAGTCGAAGTGCCCGTGCCAGTAACATTCTCACTACTATTAGAGCAATCGGTAATAGAGAATGCACTCTTTCCTGCTATACCTCCTATATAATCTGCACCTGTGACAACACCGGCATTTGTACAGCTGGAAATAGTAGAATAATAAGTAGCCGTTCCGACAATACCGCCAACACCTTCACTACCTCCGACATTTGCAGAGTTGTGGCAATTGCTAATTTTAGTAGACTCGTCGGCATTACCCACAATACCACCAACAGCATCGCCGCCGCTCACTTCACCCGAAACCGTCAAATTGCTAATAGTTGCACCAGAGGTATAACCAAATAGACCTTGGAAATTTGCCGTTGATGAGTCGATATATAAACCCGAAACAGTGAAACTGCCACCATCGAATTTACCAGAATAAGGCTTATCATCAAATAACACCCCGATAGGCTCCCAGTTTACAGCATCAGAAGAATTACAAACCCCACTAAGATCAATATCATCGGTTAGCGTACCACTAATCGACTTAGCAGCACTCTCGAACGCATCGCCCTCATTTAGCGAGACCTTAGCATCGCAAGTGTTCTCATTACCATTTACCAAATCGGCAAAAGCCTTCAGACCATTGCCATTATGGATCAAATAGGTTCCGCTTGTCGCATCATATTCCAACTCATAGACAGGAATAGGCTCTGCCGTTAGATCAAGCGTTGGATAATCATCCGTCTGCTGCACCCAAGCACAAGCTTTGGTAGTTGTAGTCGACAAATTATTATAATCATAAGCTAGGTCATTCAAATCGGCAACAAAACTAGCACCCTTCATATAGTCATCAGTTATCTTATTGTCAGCACCAGCATAACTGTCAGAGTCTAGGTAGTAACAATTGGTGACTATTGTTGCAGATGATGAGGTGGACCCTAATATACTACCAACATTAGAGACACCACCCGAAACCGAACCACTATTATAGCAGAGGGTTATTGCACCACTATTGCCAAATCCTACAATACCTCCAACACGTTGACCTCCCGAGGTAACAGTTCCTCCATTATAGCTATTTGTGACAGTAGTACCACCATCACTATATCCGACTACACCTCCGACACAAGCGTAAGAAGAAGTACTATTATCCGTTATCTCTCCTAAATTATAGCAGTTGATAACGACACTACTCGCCGACGATGAAGTGGAGCCCAAAATACCACCGATACTCCCACCGTCACTCGACAAAGAAGCCTCGTTATAGCAATTTTCAATGGTAACCCCTATTGCATATCCCACAATACCACCGATATTATTATATCCCGAAATAGTGCCACTCACACCAACATTTCGGATGGTTGCACCAGAAACATAGCCAAAGAGTCCTAAATATTGTTCATCATCATTATAATATAGCCCCGAAACCTCATAACCGCCACCATCGAATATACCACCAAATCTATAAGAATTTGTTCCAATCGGAGTAAATGGGTTGGCTGACCCACCCAACGCAATATCATTGGTCATAATAAAGTATGTGTCCGAATAGATGCTTACTCCATTTTTGACATTAGTCGAAAGTTGGCGCAACTGATCGGCAGTAGTGATCTGATAAGGATCACCCGACGTACCCGAACCCAACCAAACAGTAGGCTCTAACTCCGAAACAGGAGCCGTATAACGCACCCCAGCCAAATAAGCCTTAGAAGTCGTAGCCTCACGAATATCATAAGCATTATTATCAGAGTCATACAAACTAAAAGTCAAAGTACGCTCGGCAGCCTCGCAAGGCTCGATCATAATATGAGAAGTATAGTAATCATCGCCCTCGATAGTATTAGGGGTGATCGACGAATAAGTGACAGTATAAGAGACCGAACCATTATCAAAAATCAAATGGTCAGGACGCTGGGCACTAATAAAAGTGAAACTCATAACAGCCATCTGGTGCTCGAAAGCAACAGTA
>JAWXTL010000153.1:0-4360 GCA_044433565.1 Rikenellaceae bacterium
GGGCGGACGGCTCCCCCCGTCGGGAGCCCCGTACTATTTCATAGCACGGGACATCTCGACAGCCGCCCGAGAACATTACATACCCCTGAAATATCGCCACCTTACAACAATCCCTCCGACAAATTCCCCGAAATTAGCTATTTGACTATCGGGCAAGGCAAAGTCTAACAAAAAAATATTACCTTTGTAGTTTGAACAAAATAGTACGCAAAAACTTAACGAAAATAACAGAAACTAATCACAATATATGAAAAAGTTTGCAGAATATAAAGGGCTGAATCTAGCAGCTCTAGCCGATGACATGAGAGCACAATGGGAACAAGAAGATACCTTCGGAAAAAGCCTCGAAGAGCGTGAAGGACATCCCGAGTTTGTTTTTTATGAAGGTCCTCCTTCGGCAAATGGTACTCCAGGCATCCACCACGTGATGGCTCGTACACTTAAAGATGTGATCTGTCGTTATAAAACTCAACAAGGCTTTTTGGTTAATCGTAAGGCTGGTTGGGACACCCATGGTCTTCCGGTGGAGCTTGGTGTCGAAAAGAAATTGGGCATTACCAAAGAGGATATTGGATCGAAAATTACTGTTGCTCAATACAATAAAGAGTGCCGTGAGGATGTGATGATGTTTACCGACCAATGGCAGGATATGACCGAGCGCATGGGCTATTGGGTCGATATGCAGGATCCTTATATCACCTATGATAATAAATATATCGAAACGCTTTGGTATCTTCTGGGTGAATTGAATAAGAAAGGTTTGCTTTACAAGGGATATACTATCCAACCTTATTCTCCGGCGGCAGGTACGGGTCTCTCGAACCATGAACTCAACCAACCGGGTTGTTACCGTGATGTTAAGGATACCACTTGTATTGCTCAGTTTAAGATTGTGGGTCGTGACGAATACTTCTTGGCTTGGACAACTACTCCTTGGACTTTGCCATCGAATACAGCTTTGGCTGTGGGTTCGGGTATCGACTATGTTAAGGTTGAGTGCCAAAATCCTTACTCTAAAGAGGCGGTTGTGGTTATCTTGGCGGCTTCGTTGGTCGATAAGGTTCTCTCGAAGATTGAATACAAGGTTTTGGAGCAGTTCAAAGGCTCTGATCTTGCCGGAATGGAATATGAGCAGTTGATCCCTTGGATCAAACCTCAGGGCGATGCTTTCAAGGTTATCACCGGAGATTTTGTTACCACCGAAGATGGTACAGGTATCGTACATATTGCCCCTACTTTTGGTGCCGATGACGACCGTGTGGCAAAGGTGAATGGAATTGCTCCTATGCTTTTGATTGATCGTTCGGGCAAAGAGCAACCAATGGTCGACCGCACTGGTAAATTCTTTATGGTGGATGATCTCGATGCTCAATATGCTGCACAATGTGTAACACCTGAATATCAAGAGTGGCAAGGTAAGTTTGTCAAAAATGCTTACGATTCGACCAAATCAGAGAAGGATGAGACCCTAGATATTGAGATCTGTATGTGGCTCAAAATGCGTGGACTGGCATTCAAGATCGAAAAACATACCCACAACTATCCACACTGTTGGCGTACCGATAAACCTGTGCTTTACTATCCGTTGGATAGCTGGTTTATCAAAACTACGGCTGTCAAAGATCGCCTTTTGGAGCTTAACGCTACGATCAATTGGAAACCAGCCTCTACGGGTTCGGGTCGCTTTGGTAAGTGGCTAGAGAATCTTGTGGATTGGAATCTTAGCCGTTCTCGTTATTGGGGTACTCCACTTCCGATTTGGGCTGATGAGGATTATAGCGAGATGATTTATATCACCTCGGTGGCTCAACTCAAAGCGGAGATCGAAAAATCGGTTGCTGCTGGTTTGATGAGCGAGAATCCTTTGGCAGGGTTTGTCGAGGGTGATTTCTCAAAAGAGAACTACGCTCAGTTCGACCTTCACCGTCCTTTTGTTGATGATATTGTTTTGGTGGGCTCAGCGGGACAACCTCTACACCGTGAGAGTGATTTGATTGATGTTTGGTTTGATAGTGGGGCGATGCCTTATGCTCAGTGGCACTATCCTTTTGAGTGTAGTGGTGAGGCTTTCGAGAAGAAATTCCCAGCTGACTTTATTGCCGAGGGGGTTGACCAGACCCGTGGTTGGTTCTTTACGCTTCATGCTTTGGCGACTATGTTGTTTGATGGTGTGGCGTTCAAGAATATTATATCTAATGGATTGGTGCTCGACAAAAAGGGTAACAAGATGTCTAAACGTTTGGGCAATGCGGTGAATCCTTTTGATGCTATGTCAACCTACGGAGCGGATGCTTTGCGTTGGTATATGATGAGCAATTCGCAGCCTTGGGATAACTTGAAATTTGATGTAGAGGGTGTCGATGAGGTTCGTCGTAAGTTCTTCGGTACGCTTTATAATACATATAGCTTCTTTGCTTTGTATGCCAATGTCGATGGTTTTGACTCTTCGGCTCCGCAGATTCCAGTCGAGGAGCGTCCACAGATCGACCGTTGGATTATCTCGCTGTTGAATACTTTGGTTAGCAATGTTCAGAAGAACCTCGAAGAGTACGACCCGACTCCAGCCGCTCGTGCAATTGGCGAGTTTGTGGGCGAGAACCTATCGAACTGGTATGTTCGCCTGAATCGTAAACGTTTCTGGGGTGGTGAGATGACCACCGATAAGTTGTCGGCATATCAAACTCTATATCAATGCCTAGTGACTGTTTCGCAGCTTTCGGCACCATTTGCACCTTTTATTTCGGATCGTATGTATCGTGATCTAACGGGCTTGGGTTCTGTCCACCTATCGGCATTCCCAGTGGTCGACACCACTTTGGTCGATAGCGAATTGGAGCAGACCATGGCATTGGCACAACGTGCCTCGTCGATGGTTTTGGCACTTCGTCGTAAGGTTTCGCTAAAGGTACGTCAACCGCTTTCTCATATGATTATCCCTGTTTTGGATGGTCAGATCAAGGAGCGTATGAGAGTTGTTGAAGCTTTGGTTTTGGGCGAGGTAAATGTTAAAGAGATCGAATATATCGAAGATACAGCAGGTATTATCACCAAAAAGATTAAACCTAATTTCAAGGCTTTGGGGGCTACTCATGGCAGGTATATGAAGGCGATCTCGGGTGCGTGTGCTAAGATGGATCAAGCGGCGATTGCCTCTTTGGAGCGTTCGGGCGAGATCACCTTGGAGCTTATGGGCGACACATTGACCTTGGGGGTTGATAAATTTGAGATCTCATCGGAGGATATGCCAGGATGGTTGGTCGCTTCGGAAGGTCGCTTGACTATTGCGCTGGATATTAATGTGACCGACGAGCTACGATCGGAGGGTATCGCTCGTGAGATTGTCAACCGTGTTCAAAATATCCGTAAGGATAGCGGATTTGAGGTGACCGACAAAGTTTCGATCACGATCCAAAATCACGATCAGCTAGAGAGTGCCGTAAATGCGTGGAACGACTATATTTGTGGTCAGACCTTGGCTACCTCGCTAGAGTTATCTCCAGAGGCACAGGCTTTAGAGATCGAGATTGACGAGATCTGCACAACAATTACTGTTACCAAGAACTAAATCGAAAAAAATTATGTATATCCGTCGTGCACACCCCATAGAGCTTGATCGGGTCTCGGAGTTGATCGAAGGGGCAAAGGCTTTTTTGGCCGAGAGCGGCTCTAGTCAGTGGCAGGAGGGCTATCCCAATCGTGATAGTGCCTTGATGGATATTTCGCTTGGGAGGTGCTGGGTTGCTATGGATGGCGAACAGATTGTGGCTTCGGCAGCCGTGATCTTTGGGGCGGACTCGACCTATCGCACGATCGAAGGGGGAGAGTGGAAGAGCTGTGGCGAATCGTACGTGGTAGTTCACCGTGTAGCGGTTGATCCCATGATGCGTGGAAAGGGAGTGGTGAAGTGGTTCTTCGGCGAGATAGAGCAGATGGCACGTTGGGCATCATACGCCTCACTCAGGGTCGATACCCACGCCCAAAACCAGCCAATGCAACGCATAGCAACATCACTAGGCTATGACTATTGCGGAATAATCTATGTCGAGGATGGTACACCACGCCTAGCATACGAGAAACAATTGAAGTAGATACAGATAAAAAAACCAAATTGACAATATGACACAAGAGATAGTAAATAACGGTGAGAAGTCGCAAGACTTTGTGGTTTCGGCTCGAAAATACCGTCCAGCCACTTTTGCAAGTGTTGTGGGGCAAGAGCATATTACAACTACCCTAAAGAGTGCTATCGTCAAGGGGCAATTGGCTCATGCCTATCTTTTTACTGGCCCTCGTGGGGTTGGCAAGACCACTTGTGCTCGTATCTTTGCCAAGGCTATCAACTGTCAGACTCCTTCGGCTG
>JAWXTL010000154.1:0-4359 GCA_044433565.1 Rikenellaceae bacterium
GTGTTATCAGCCTTGAGGCTAACATTCATTTGGTCGGGGTTTTCATAGATCTCCATTATCTCTGCACCGGCTCTTAGGGCAGCATTAAAGGCGTTTATCAGTAAAAAATCTGTCTGTTCTCGTGATAACATAGGTGTTTTTGAGGTTATATTGTTAAAAAATAGTATATTTGTATTCTATAAACTTTAGTAAAGTCCAAATTTAATTATCATTTAATAATTACAAACATTATGCAAAACATAGCAAATCAATTCGCCCTAGAGGGGCAGATCGCTGAAATTACTACTCTTGGTGAGGGTTTTATCAATGACACATTCTTTATTAAAACGGAAAATAACGCTCCGAATTACATCCTGCAACGCAAAAACAAGAATATTTTTACCGACGTACCTGCCATGATGGATAATATTCAGCGTGTGACCGATCACCTTAAAGCGAAAATTGTTGCCGCAGGTGGCGATCCGATGCGTGAGGCTTTGACTGTTACCCCTACCAAATCGGGTGAGCTTTATTACAAAGATGCCGAGGGTGAGTTTTGGGCTGTGTGTCAATATATCGAGGATAATTTGACTTATAGTTCGGCTGCAACGCCTGAGTTGGCATTCCAAGGTGGCAAGGGTATTGGTCAGTTTCAGGCTATGTTGTCGGATTTCGAGGGTACGCTTGTGGATATTCTTCCGGGCTTCCACCAGATGCGCATTCGTATGGAGCAATGGGATGCTGCGGTCAAGGGCGATGCTGCTGGTCGTGTTAAGGATCTTGCGAGCGAGATCGACTGGATCGAGAGCCGTCGTGAGTGGATTATGTCTCTTTGGGCTAAGGTCGAGAGTGGCGAGATCCCAACTCGTATCACCCACAACGACACCAAGATCAATAATATCTTGTTCGATCAACAAGGTCAAGTGTTGTGCGTAATCGACCTTGATACTGTTCTTAGCTCTACGGCTTTGAATGACTATGGCGATGCTATACGCTCGTACACCAACACTGGCTTGGAAGATGACCTAGAGCTAGATAATGTTTCGATGTCGCTTCCGATCTTCGAGGGATACACCCAAGGTTACCTTTCGCAAACCAAAGCATTCTTGAACGATGCCGAAAAAGAGCACCTAGCCGATTGGGCAATGGTCATCACCTATGAACAAGTGCTACGCTTCTTGATGGACTATATCAATGGCGACACATACTATAAGATCAAATATGACGATCACAACCTAGTGCGCACACGTGCTCAGTATAAATTGCTTCAGAGCATGGAAGAGCAAAAAGAAAAAATGCACCAAATCGTAAAAGAAAATATCTAATGAGCCAATTTCTAATCCCCCAAGGCACCGCCTCGGCAGTGCAACATATCGACAACAACAACTGGGCGGCCGATTTTCCGTATGCTCCAAAGGTTGATTTTACGATCCATCACGATAGCGAGAAGCTCTACCTGCACTTTGATGTCGAGGAGCAATATACCAAAGCGGAGGTTGACTGCAACAATGGTGAGGTATGGACAGACTCATGCGTGGAGTTTTTCATTTCGTTCGACGATCGTGGTTACTACAACTTCGAGATGACCTGTATCGGACAGATGCTCCTAGCATTCCGCAAGACCAAACCAGAGCCAACGTACGCATCGGATGAGGTGATGGCATCGGTCAAAAGGGTATCTACGCTAGGTAGCGAATGTTTTGCCGAAAGAGTAGGCGACAACAAATGGTCGATGGATGTAGAGATACCTCGCACAGCATTCTTCGCACACCAGTTCGAGACGCTCAGCGGGATTGAAGCGACAGCCAATGTCTATAAATGTGGTGACAACCTATCGAAACCACACTTCTTGAGTTGGAACAAAATAGATACCCCAACGCCAAATTTCCACGTGCCAGAGTTTTTTGCTGGGGTGAAATTTGAATAAATAGACCGTTGCAAGGCGGCGATATTTTAAACGAAACAACCAAAAATATCATACGAAATGAAACTAAAAAACCTACTTGTAGTAGCAACACTCTCTCTTACAACCTTCGCCAGTTGTGCCCAAGAGCTATCAAAAGCCAAAGCCGAAAAAGAGGCAGATAGAGTCTACAAAGAACAACTAAACGAGTTTGTCGATAGCTTTGCCGACGAATGGGAAGATCGAGTATTGACCAATGGCGACTACCAGATGCCATTCTGGTATGAGATCAATGGCGAGAAGCCAAAAAATGGCTACGCTATGTATATCTCGATGCACGGTGGTGGCGGTGCTCCAGCCCAAGTGAACGACAAACAATGGTCGAACCAGAAGAAACTATATGGCACAGTCGATGGGCTGTATTGGGTGCCTCGTGCCCCAACCGACGAATGGAACCTATGGCACCAAGGCTATATGGAAGATTTCTTGTTGAAAGCCGTGAGCTATGCAGTAGCAAAACTTGGCGTTGACCCTAACCGTATCTACCTAACAGGCTATTCGGCAGGTGGTGATGGTACATTCAACCTAGCTCCACGCCTAGCAGACCGCTTTGGTGCTGCGGCAATGATGGCAGGTCACCCTGGTGATGCTGTGGCAGAGAACCTTCGCAACCTACCGTTTGCAATCTATATGGGCGGTCAGGATGCAGCCTACAACCGCAACGGACTAGCAGCCGAGTGGGGTGTGAAACTAGACAAACTAGAAGAGCAAGATCCAAACGGATATATCCACCGTGTGGTGATCTACCCAGAAAATGGTCACTGGATGGACAACAAAGACAAAGAGGCAATCGGCTGGATGGCAGGTTTCACTCGTAACCCATATCCAAACAAAGTGATCTGGATCCAAGATGACGTATTGGCAAAACGCAAATATTACCTAGAGGTCGAAAATCCAACCGTAGGCAAAGAGCTAGTTGTGAGCTACAACAAAGCATCCAATACAATTGTAATCGAGAAATCTGACTACCGAAAAGTGACCATCTGGCTAAACGACGTGATGATGAATCTTGACCAAGAGGTTAAGGTGCTTTATAAAGGCGAAGAGGTATTCTGCGAAGAGGTAGATCGCACGATCGACAATATCGAAAAGAGTGCCGAGGGTCGCCTTGACCGTGCGTATATCTTCCCAGCCAAGATCGAGGTAGAACTATAGTACCCTATGAATATTCGATTAATTGTCATTGGACGAACTGTCGAGAAATACCTGCAAAGTGGCCTAGACGAATATTGCAAACGTCTGAGCCGCTTTGCTCGTTATACGATAGAGGTCATCCCCGATATAAAGGGGGCGAAGAGCCTTTCGCAAAATGAGATCAAAGAGCACGAAGGGGCGAAGATCCTCGAAAAGGTTGGCACGTCGGACTTTGTGGTTTTGCTCGATGAGCGAGGCAAGGAGTACTCGTCGATGGGCTTTGCTCGTTTTTTGGAAGATATGGCTTTGCGCTCGACCAAGAGCCTAACTTTTGTTATTGGTGGGGCTTATGGATTCTCCGGCGGGGTCTATAATCGCTCGAACGACAAAATAAGTTTGTCGAAAATGACGTTTTCTCATCAGATGGTACGGTTGATTTTTACCGAACAGCTCTATCGAGGATATAGCATCATTAACAACCTGCCTTATCATCACGAATAATTTGGTTAGAAACTTTTAAACAAAACAAAGAAAATATTATGACACAATCCGTTGAATTTATGTTGCTTATTGCCGTTGCGGTGGTGGGTTTTATTGTTCAGAGTAAGTTGAAGAGCGTATTCAAGAAATACTCTAAGGTGCTCTTTAGTGGTGGAATGACTGGGGCACAGGTTGCCGAGAAGATGTTGCGTGACAATGGCATTTATGATGTAAAGGTGACTCATGTTTCGGGTCAGTTGACCGACCATTATAATCCCTCGACTCGCACTGTTAATCTATCCGAAGGGGTTTATTCTAGCAACTCTGTTTCGGCGGCGGCTGTTGCAGCACATGAGTGCGGACACGCCCTGCAACACGCTCAGGGCTATGCTCCTTTGAAGCTTCGTTCATCTTTGGTTCCTATTACCACTTTTAGCTCTAGCTTTTCGTTCTTGTTTATTTTGGGTGGTATGTTTTTGCTTCACACCTCTTGGGCTTGGCTCTTCTGGGTTGGTATTGGTATGTTGGCTGTGGCGGCTATTTTCTCTTTGGTAACTTTGCCAGTTGAGTATAATGCTTCACGTCGGGCTATGGCTTGGATTCGCAGTACACATATGATGACCTCGCAGCAAGAGGAACAGGCTTCGGAGGCACTGAGTTGGGCGGCACGTACCTATTTGGTGGCGGCTATTTCGGCTGTTGTTACTTTGATTTACTATTTGGGTATTGCTCGTGACTAAGACCCTTGGTCTATGTATATATTATGAGGGGAGGCTTCTTAGGTGGAAGTCTCCGTTTTTTGC
>JAWXTL010000155.1:0-4355 GCA_044433565.1 Rikenellaceae bacterium
GATCACCAACGCAAAACTTCGAAAGCTAAACGCCCCAAGGTGTGCAACACCCAAAAAATATCCCACCAACGCAAATGGCATAGCAAAAATAGTGTGAGAGAATTTCACCAATCGAAGGTACTTGTTTATAGCTTTCATAGTAGATTACGATAAGGGTTTAAATTAATCAAGACGCAAAGGTATATCTAAAATCGCAGGATGTGAAAAAAATCGCCCCGAAAATCACCGCCAATTCGATCAAAAAGCCTCGTAAGTTTGTCCCGAACAGCAAATAACTTAATTATAGATATTTAGAAATCAAAAGTTTTTTATAACTTTGCGGTTTATAAAATATCAGAGAACTTAAAAATATATGAAACTAACACATCTACGAGAGCTGGAAGCTGAGTCGATCTACGTTATGCGTGAGGTTGCCGCTCAATTTGAACGTCCGGTATTATTATTTTCGGGTGGAAAGGACTCTATCGTTCTGACTCACCTTGCCTACAAAGCTTTTTATCCAGCAAAAATCCCTTTCCCTCTGCTGCATATTGATACTGGTCACAACTTTGCAGAGACCATTACCTATCGAGATCAATTGGCCAAAGACCTTGGTGCTACACTTCTTGTGGGTTCGGTTCAGGAGTCTATCGACTCGGGTCGTGCGATCGAAGAGACTGGTTTTAATGCCTCTCGTAACAAACTTCAGACCGTAACACTTCTCGATACACTAGAAAAATATAAATTCGATGCCGCAATGGGTGGTGCTCGTCGTGACGAAGAGAAAGCACGTGCCAAAGAACGCTTCTTCTCGCACCGTGATGAGTTTGGTCAGTGGGATCCAAAAAACCAACGCCCTGAGCTTTGGAATATCTTTAACGGTCGTAAGAATATGGGTGAGCACTTCCGTGTATTCCCTATCTCGAACTGGACAGAGATGGATGTTTGGCAATATATCCTTTTGGAGAATATCCCGATGCCTTCGATCTATTATACCCATGAGCGTGATGTTTTCTTCCGTGATGGTCAGTGGTTGGCAGCCGAAGAGTGCATGACTCTTAAACCTACTGAAAAAGCAGAACGCAAACGTGTTCGTTGCCGTACTATTGGTGATATTTCTTGTACAGGTCTTACTCTATCTGAAGCAAATTCACTAGAGGAGATCATCGACGAGATCGCTTCGACTCGTGTGACCGAGCGTGGTGGACGTGCCGACGACAAACGTTCGGAATCGGCAATGGAGGATCGTAAAAAAGAGGGATATTTTTAAATTTATTAACTAGACTTACATTGAATCATAATATTATGGGACAACATACTACTGGTGGCTACCTTGATATGGAGCTACTTCGCTTTACCACCGCAGGATCTGTGGACGATGGTAAATCTACTCTAATTGGTCGTTTGCTTTATGATAGCAAATCTATCTTTGAGGATCAGATGGAGGCTATCGAAACGGCTTCTAAAATTCGTGGTAACGAGGAGGTGAATCTTGCTCTTTTGACCGATGGTCTTCGTGCTGAGCGTGAGCAGGGGATTACTATCGACGTTGCTTATCGTTATTTTGCTACTCCCAAACGTAAATTTATTATTGCCGATACTCCCGGTCATATCCAGTACACTCGTAATATGGTGACTGGTGCTTCGACTGCCGATTTGGCTATTATTTTGATTGATGCTCGTAATGGCATTATCGAGCAGACTATTCGCCATACCTATATTGCTTCTCTTTTGGCTATTCCTCATGTTGCGGTTTGTATTAACAAGATGGACTTGATGGATTTCTCTCAGGAGGTTTACAATACTATTGTCGAGAAGTACAAAACAATTGCGGCTTCTTTGGGTCTTGAGAATGTGGAGTTTATCCCTATCTCGGCTAAATTTGGTGATAATGTGGTTATTAAATCTGAGAATACTCCTTGGTACGAGGGTACTACTTTGATGGATATTCTTGAGACTACACCGATCGACCATAAAGGTTCTCAGGGTGATGCTCGTTTCCCTGTGCAGTGGGTTGTTCGCCCTATTAGCGATAAGTTCCATGATTTCCGTGGCTATGCTGGTCGTATGTCGGGTGGTTCTTTGCGTGTTGGTGAAAAGGTCAAGGTTTTGCCTTCGGGTACAACATCGACAATCAAGCAGATTTTGGAATGCGACAAAGAGTTTGAGGTTGCCTCTACTCCTGCTTCGGTGACTATCACCCTCAATGATGATATTGATATTTCTCGTGGTGATATGATTATCTCGGCAGATCAGGGATCTCAGCCTGTGGTCTCTCAGGAGCATTCGATGATGATTTGTTGGTTGAATGACAAGGCTATGCAGGTGGGTGGCAAGTATATTGTTCGTCACTGTTCTAGCGAGGTTGTGGCTATTGTTAAATCTTTGGATTATCGTGTAGATATTAACACTTTGGATCATCTGAGTGATGCTCAGACTCTTTCGATGAACGATATTGGGCAGATTACTATTAAGACCGCCAAACCACTTGCGGTGGATTCTTATAAGGCGAATCGTACTACGGGTTCTTTGGTTTTTGTCGATCAGGCTACCAATGAGACTGTTGGTGCTGCAATGATTTTATAGTGATGGCGATGGAAAGTTTAGAAATTCAGAAACTCAATGAACGCTTTTCGGGCTCTTCGGCTCAGGAGGTGTTGGCTTATTTCCTGTCGGAGTATAAGGGTCATATTGGTTTGGCATCTAGTCTTTCTTATGAAGATCAGGTGTTGACTGCTATGATTTGTGAGATTGATAAGTCTTGTCGTATTTTTACTCTCGATACGGGGCGTGTTTTTGCTGAGACCTATTCTTTGATTAGCAAGACTAATGATCGTTATGGTATTAAGTTAGAGGTCTTTTTTCCTGATTACCATCTTGTTCAGCAGATGGTCTCTGAGCATGGCGTTAATTTGTTTTATGAGAGTATTGAGCTTCGTCGTGAGTGTTGTCATATTCGCAAGTTGGAGCCCCTGAAGCGTGCTTTCGAGGGCTTGAAGGTTTGGATTTGCGGTTTGCGTCATGAGCAATCTGTTACTCGTTCTGATAATCAGATGGTTGAGTGGGATTCTCAGAATGGCATTTTGAAGATTAATCCTTTGATTAATTGGAGTGAGGCAGAGGTTCGAGACTATGTTTTGCAGAATCAGGTTCCTTATAATGTTTTGCATGACAAGGGTTTCCCTAGTATTGGTTGTCAGCCTTGTACTCGTGCAGTTCGTGAGGGCGAGGATTTGCGTGCTGGACGTTGGTGGTGGGAGAATCCTGAGCAGCGTGAGTGTGGTTTGCATAATAGTGCTAAGTAGTATTCTTTACTTAACTTGGATGATTATATTATATGGTTGATCTCTTTTCTTGGGAGGTTGACCATATTTTTTTGTTTTATGATTTGTTCTCGGATGGCTGTCGGTGTGGCACGTGCTACTTTAGTAGTACGGGGCTCCCGACGGGGGGAGCCGTCCGCCCCGTAGATTTTTCTAGCGAAAAATCCGCTATCGCAATTGGAGCGTTTTGCCCCCAAGGAGATTGATTGTTCTGGGACTCTTGCTGGGTCTTTTCTGGGACTCTTGCTGGGTCATGTGCTACGTAGTAGTACGGGGCTCCCGATGATAGTAGGGCGCAGTGTAAAAATCCTATTATAGATAGCCCGTTTTTTTGCAATAATCTAACAAAGAAAGTGTGTATCTCCAGAAAAAATTGTACCTTTGAGTGTGAAAAAGTTTTGCCCCCGACCAAACCTTTTCATAAAAAGTGCATCTAATATATTAGATGTTGGGTGACAGACACCCACTTGAGCAACGACAACATACACATATACACTACATATTTTTAAATACTATGAATCTACGCAAAATTAGGGTTACCGTGGCGGTAATCTTCTTTGCACTGATTACTTTGTTGTTCTTAGACTTCACAGGGACAGTGCACACATGGTTTGGTTGGTTGGCAAAGATCCAATTTCTTCCTGCTCTTTTAGCTCTTCATGTTGGTGTTATCTTGGCACTGATTATTCTAACTCTTATCTTTGGACGTGTTTACTGTTCGGTGATTTGCCCTTTGGGGGTTTTTCAGGATGTTGTTTCTCGTGTGGCGGGTGCTCGTCGTCGGTTTCGTTTTCGTTATTCAAAAGCACTGACGGCTCTTCGTTTGACCTTTTTGGTGATCTTTGTTGGGGCTATTGTTGCAGGTTTGGCTTCGGTGGTGGCTATTTTGGAGCCTTATAGTGCTTTTGGACGTATTGTTTCTAATTTGTTTGCTCCTCTTTGGCAGTGGGGTAATAACCTGTTGGCCTATCTGGCTGAACGGGCTGATAGCTATGCTTTCTATTCGACGGAGGTTTGGATTCGCAGTATTCCTACTTTTGTTGTGGCGGTGGG
>JAWXTL010000156.1:0-4323 GCA_044433565.1 Rikenellaceae bacterium
ACGGAGGGGACTTTGGGGTCAATCAGCCGTCGGATGGTAACTTCTTGGCTAATGGTTTGGTCGATGCAGAGCGCACGCCACATCCAGGGCTTTATGAGGTGAAAAAGGTGCACCAATATGTGCAGTTCTCGCAGGTAGATGCCGCCAAAGGGGTCTATTCGGTGAAGAATATCTATGACTTTACGAGTCTCGATAAATATACCATCACCGCTACTCTCAAAGCCAACGGTCGCACGATCAAAACACAAAGTTGGACACTGGATCTAGCACCCGATCGGAGCCAAGAGATCACCTTTGCTCCTATGTCGACCATCAAAGCCGAAGCGGCAACCGACTACTTTGTCGAGTTTAGTGTGAAGCTAAAAGCCACGGATGGTCTTCTCGCCAAGGGATTTGAAGTGGCCGCCGATCAGTTCCGCCTTCCGATTGACTACAACAAAGCGGAGTATAAAGCAACGGGGACGCTCAAAGACGAGATAGACTCAGAGAGTATCTTCTTGAGTAGCTCTCGCTTTATATTGAACATATCACGAATCTCGGGTCTGATCGACACATATAGCTTGGGCGATAATTTCTTGTGGGATAATGTGCCAATTCGCCCTAACTTCTGGCGTGCCCCAACCGACAACGACTTCGGTAGTGGCTTCCCAAAACAAGCTCAGGCGTGGCGAGATGTTTCGCTAGGGGAGTGGAAAGCCGATAATGTCGAATATCACCGCATCAGTGCATCACAAGTGGATGTCTA
Source organism: Rikenellaceae bacterium (assembly GCA_044433565.1). Lineage (GTDB taxonomy): Bacteria > Bacteroidota > Bacteroidia > Bacteroidales > Rikenellaceae > Mucinivorans. The sequence continues at coordinate 746 of JAWXTL010000156.1, forward strand.
TGCCGAATATTCGCTACCCGAAGAGTGCAAACTACGTATCACCTACAAAATCTACGCCTCGGGGGCTGTGAACGTCCTCTATGCTTTCGAGGGAAATCCCGAGTCGAAAGCACAGATCTATCGCCAAGGGATGCGTATGCAGCTTCCAGCGCAATACTCAACCCTAAAATATTTCGGACGTGGAGAGTTCGAGAACTACATAGATCGTAAATATGCCTCAGATATTGACCTCTACACCTCGGATGTGAAACTCGAAGGGACAGACTATATCCGTCCTCAGGAGAATGGTCACCACACCGATACCCGTTGGGTGGCTCTTACGCAAGGCGCAAAAGGTAGCGGATTATTGGTCGTAGCCGACGATCAGATAGAGTTCAACGCCCTAATAGCACCACTAGAGCACTATGATAGTGAGTCGTCAGACAAGCCATACCAATGGAACCGTTTCTCTTCGAGCGAAGATCACTCACCAGAGGCAGGATATATGTCAAAACCAAAACAGACCCACTCGAACGACATCCACGAGCAACCATTCGTCGAGCTGTCGATCGACGGACGAATGATGGGTGTGGGTGGCGACGACAGCTGGTGGGCACGCCCCTATGCGCAATATATGATTAACGCAAACGAAGATTTCAACTACGGATTTACGCTAATCCCAATCCGTTCGCAAAGCGAAATCACCAAAGCCGCAACAATGAAATACTAAAATCAATACTTATAATACTATGAGATTTCTAACAACACTCCTCACGGCTCTAACCATCGTTAGTGCCTCGGCACAAAAAGTGCAAATTTTTGAAGATACCCATATCGACGCTGCAAGTAAGCACCCAAATATGGAGGCCGATAACAAAGGCGAATACCACGCCGCAGCTGGTCGCTTGGTCTTTAAGAAGGTTACTCTGCCTACGTTCAAAAACTCAACAAAGGCAACCATCAACCTAACCCTAGCCTCGATCGGTGACCGTTGGGACAAATCGGGTTCATGCTTTGTGATCCCTGCCAATGCCGAAAATGATCTATGGAAGGTGATAAATGGCGAAAGTCAATTCCCACAGTCGGTCGAAGCCGTAGGTACTCAGATGAAAGGTCATGCCCTGCTCGAAAACTACAAACCAGCAGTCGAGCTACTACGCTTTATGACCCCATTTGGTGTTGGATTTTATAGCGACAACCACCTAAATCGTCAGCCAGTATATATCGACCATTGGGCAGAAAACGTGCAGTGGAGTCAAGATATATCACAACTAATTTCAGAGCTTCAGGGCGAAGTGATCGTGGGTGTCTGGGTCGATAGTTGGGATGCCGAAGGGTACTCGCTAGATATGGATATTACCTTTGAGCAGAGCCAAATCAAAGGGGATAAGATGAAAAAAACAGAGGTTATCCCACTGTTCAACACGGTATATTATATCGGTGAAAACGGTTCGCCAACCATGTTCGCCGATCAAGAGAAGACAACCGTTGAGTTCTCGATCCCAAAAGAGGCAAAAAATGCCAAACTATACTACATCACCACAGGTCACGGAGGACATAGCGGAGGAGATGAGTTTACCCCAGTGCAAAATATTGTGCAGATCAACGGCGAGACAGTCATCGACTTCACCCCATGGCGCACCGACTGTGCATCGTTCCGTCGCTTCAACCCAGGGTCGGGAGTATGGCTTATCAAACGCAAAGATGCACCATATATCGGTCGTCGTGGCGAATACGAAACAAAAGACATCGAAGAGAGTCTAGCCTCATCAGACCTAAGCCGCTCGAACTGGTGTCCTGGATCGTGTATCGTCCCAGAATCGGTAAGCATAGATCTAACCACGGGAGTAAACACCTTTAGCGTTATGATGCCAACAGCCCAAAAAGCCGACGGTAACAAATATAACCACTGGTTGGTAAGTGCATATATTGTCTACCAAAAATAGTCTAGTTTTTTTCATTTAAGGGTGCGTAGGATATAATCATTGATGCACCCTTAAATTATAAAGAAAACCACCCCCAATATACACCAAAGAGAAAACCGAAATGCAACTAAAAAGACTAATATGCGCCATGTTGCTATCTACAACCGTTGCAACACAGGCCCAAGAACTCAAGTCGGTGAGCTATGATGATATAGCCCAAGGACAATTCGCAGCACGTGGAATCGCAGGAATACGTTCGATGAAAGATGGCGAACACTATACCACCCAACAAGGCAATGCCGTGATCCGTCACCGATATTCAGATGGTGCGGTGGTCGATACAATATTCAATGTCGAGACCCAGCCGCTAAAAATCCAAATCGAGGGTTACTCGATGAGCGACGATGAGAATATGATGCTCTTTCCCACACAACGAGAGCCAATCTATCGCCATTCGTCTCGCTCGAACTTCTATGTCTATGACAGAGTAAAAGATAGCCTATTCACCCTCTCGAACAACGGGAAACAACAAGAGGCAACCATATCACCCAACGGAAAATATGCCGCATTTGTGCGTGAAAACGATCTGTGGTATGTCGACTTCGACAAACACACCGAAGTGCGCATCACCTATGACGGACGTGCCGGAGAGATCATAAACGGAATCCCCGACTGGGTCTACGAAGAGGAGTACAGCTTCTCACGTGCCTATCAGTGGTCGCCTTCGTCTGATGCTATTGCCTACTATCGCTTCGACGAGCGCAACGTCAAGGAGTATAACATGAACTACTTCGGGCAGGAGCTTTATCCCGAAAACGTAACCTTCAAGTATCCCAAAGCCGGAGAAGAGAACTCAAAAGTGCAGATCAAAGTCTATCGCCTAAGTTCGGATCGCCACACAACAATAAACCTAGGTAGCGACGAGGATATTTATATACCACGTATCGAATGGACAGAGCTAGATGATATGTTGGCAGTGCACCGCCTAAACCGTTTGCAGAACAATTATGACCTGTTGTTGGCAAATACCATTTCGGGAAGTGCGAAGGTGATCTACAACGAGGTAGACCCAAAATATATCGAGCGCATAGACGACCAAAAGATCACCTTTTTGCCCGATGGCAAACGCTTTATCGTCAAGAACGAGAATGATGGATATATGCACCTCTATCTCTATGATATGACAGGGCGTATGATTAATCAGATCACTCGTGGCGAGTGGGAGGTGATCGACATCTGCGGCGTGGATAATCGTCGTTCACAGATCTATTATACCTCTAGCGAGATTTCGCCTTTGCAGAGCAATCTATATAGCATTAACTTTGCGGGAACCAAAAAACGCCTATTGAGCCGTGAGGGGACAAACCATATCTCGATGAGCGAGGGGTGCAAATATTATATCTGTCACAACAGCCGATTGGATCAGCCTACGGTGGCTACACTTCACAAATCGAGCGGTGAACAGGTGCGTGTTCTTGAGGATAATGCAGCTTTGGTGGCACGTCTCAAAGAGTATGCTTTGCCAAGCAAGGAGCTATTTAGCTTTACCACCCCCGAGGGCGTTTCGTTGAATGGATATATTCTCAAACCCGTTGATTTTGATTCTACGGCAGTTTATCCTTTGATGATGGTACAGTACAGTGGTCCTGGGTCGCAGAGTGTAGCCGATCAATG
>JAWXTL010000157.1:0-4313 GCA_044433565.1 Rikenellaceae bacterium
AGATCTCTTGTGGTCAGCAGTGGGCTATCTGGGGGGCTGGTGTTGTGGGCTCTTTGGCTTTTGCTTGGACAGATACTTTTTGGTTTTCGGCTGTCGAGGCCGAGGTTTATGCTCTCTCTTCTCTGTTTACGGCGGTGGTCTTTTGGGCTATGCTCAAATGGGAACGAGTCGCCGATGAGCCAGACTCAAACCGCTGGTTGATATTTATTGCCTATATGATGGGGCTCTCGATTGGGGCTCACATCCTGAACCTTTTGGCTATTCCGGCTCTTTCGTTTATCTATTATTTCAAGAAATTCCCTAAGGCTCGTATCAAAGATCTTTGGAAACCAGGGGCTGTTTCGATCCTGCTTACGGGGGCGTTCTATTTGATGACTCCTACGGTTGTGGGTATTGGCGGCTGGGTCGATCGCATCTTTGTCAACAGCTTCTCGCTGCCTGTCAATTCGGGCTTGGTATTTGTGGTTGTGGTTTTGCTTTTGGCTTTGAGCTATGGTGTGCTTTGGAGTCATAAGCGTGTGAAGGTTCTGTTGAACACGATCTGTTTGGGTGCTATTATGGTGGTTATTGGCTTTTCGAGCTATGGTATCGTTTTGATTCGTAGTACGGCAAATCCTCCTATGAACTCTAACCATCCGTCAAATCCGTATGCGCTGAAATCGTTCTTGGAGCGTGACCAATATGGCACTCCTCCATTGCTCTATGGACCAACCTATGGCTCTCGCCCGATTGATGTCGAGATGCAGACCAAATGGGTATTGGGCGCAGATGGCAAATATACAGAGATTGAGGTCGTAAAGGATTATGTCTATGATGCTAGTACCATGATGTTCTTCCCACGTATGTATGATGGTATTTCGCCAAGTGCTTCTCGCTATATGACCGAATATAAAAACTGGGGTGGCGACAAAGGTCGTCGTGTTACAACCTCGTATGGTCAGGCGGTGACGATCCCAACCTTTGGCGAGAACCTCTCTTACTTTTTGAGTTATCAGTTCAACCATATGTACTTGCGTTATTTCTTCTGGAACTTTGTGGGTCGCCAGAGCGATATTCAGAGTACGGGAAATATCGACAATGGTCAGTGGCTTTCGGGCATTACGCCTCTTGATGAGCTTTATTTGGGTACTCAGAAGAACTTGCCCGATGAGATTGCGGGTAATCGTGGGCGAAATACCTACTATTTCTTGCCTTTGATCTTGGGTCTTTTGGGTCTTTTCTTCCATATCAAGCGTGATGGACGTGGAGCGTTTATACTCTTTACACTCTTCTTTATGACGGGTGTGGCTATTATTTTGTATCTCAACCAGAGTCCTTTGCAGCCTCGTGAGCGTGACTATGCCTATGCAGGGTCGTTCTATGCTTTTGGTATGTGGATTGGTCTTGGGGTGTTGTGGGTCTATGAGTGGGCGAAGAAGAAAGTTGTCAAGTGCGACAAGGGGGCTGTGATTGCCGCCACCTTGGTTTCGATGAGTGTGCCTGTTATCTTGGTGGCTCAGAACTGGGACGACCACGATCGTAGCGGACGTACCATAGCTCGTGATATGGGCTTCAACTACCTGAACTCAACCCTGCCAAACTCGATACTGATTAACTATGGTGATAACGATGCTTTTCCAGTGTGGTATGCCCAAGAGGTCGAAGAGGTGCGCACCGATGTTCGCCCAATGAACTTCTCGTATATCACAGGCGATTGGTATATCGACCAAATGCGTATCAAGAGTAACGAGAGTGAGCCAGTGCCATTCTCGATCCCACGTGAGAAATATTCGGATGGCGCAGATCGTCGCTTTATTATCAACGAGATAGATCACCCACACTCTCGCACATGGACTGCCCAAGAGGTGATGGCGGTAATCAATAGCGATGCCCCAACCACCAAAGTTACTATGCAGGATGGTAGCCGTCGTGACTTTGTTCCAGCTCGTCGTATCGCTGTTCCGGTCAATAAGCAAAATGCGTTAGAGGCAGGAATCCTAACTCCCGAAACCTTCGATCACGCCAAAGATACTATCTATGTTGAATTTGATGCCTCTAAACGAGAGCTGTATATCGACGAGGTGCTATTTATTGATCTTCTGGCTAATTTCGATTGGAAACGCCCTCTATATTTCACCTCTTATAGCGATATGGTCAAATATGGGTTGTTGAATATCTCGAAAGATAACCCTTTTACCTATTTGCGTAACGATGGTATGGCCTATCTTTTGACACCATATCAGATGCCGATTACTAGTGTCAATGCTTTGGCTTGGGTCGACATTGATCGCCTGTACGACAATCTGATGAATCAGTTTAGCTATGGCAATTTGGGTGATACTACGGTCTATGCCGACACTTTTGTTCAGAGCACTATCTCCACTAGCCGTATTCGCAATACCTTTGCCCATTTGGCCGAGGAGTTGTTGACTCGTGGCGATACCACTCGTGCTGTGGAGGTGCTTGATCGTTTGATGGTTGAGCTTCCCGTTTCGCAGATTCGTTATGACAGCGAATTGTTGCAGGTGATCGAGGCCTATTGGCACGCAGGTGCTATGGAAAAAGGTGATGCTTTGGCTATGGGATTTGCCCGTAACGAAGCGCAATACTTGGACTACTACGCTCAATTTACGGGCGACAAAGCTCGTTTGATCGAGAATGTTTCGTTTGAGCATCTGCGCAATATCTATATGTTGATGTTGTTGGCACAGGACAATGGTCGCAACGATGTTTTGATGGCCTATGGTCATTATGCTATGCAGGATGAGTAGTGTGACTTTGTTGATTTTCAGGTAGATGGAACACTCTTTTGCCGATGAATTTGTAGCTTTGCTGCGGCGGGATCTTCCCTCGCCGCAGGTCGATGCTCTTTGCTGTGCCCTTAATGGCTCTTCGCCAACTTCTGTTCGGGTCAACCCTTTGCGGTCGATGGCGGTTTCGCCTTCGGTGGATTTGGTTCCTTGGAGTGGGGGCGTGGGTTATTATCTCGATCGGCGACCTTCGTTTACTCTTGATCCTTTGTTGCATGGTGGGGCTTATTATGTTCAAGAGGCTTCGTCGATGATTGTTGCTCGTGTTGCGGCACAATATGCGCCTCGGTTTGTTCTCGATTTGTGTGCTGCACCAGGTGGGAAATCGACCCATCTCGCTTCGGTTATCCCTAGTGATGGGGTGGTGGTTGCCAATGAGGTTATCAAAAGTCGGGCATCTATTCTCCGAGAAAATTGTATCAAGTGGGGTTCGGGCAATATTGTTGTCACGAACTCCGATCCTCGCTGTTTTGCGGCACTAGGGGGTATGTTTGATCTGTTGGTGGTCGATACTCCTTGTTCGGGTGAGGGGATGTTCCGCAAGGATCTTTCGGCACGTGATGAATGGTCGATCGAGGGTGTTGAGAACTGTTTTGCTCGTAGTTGCCGCATTTTGGCTGACTCATGGAACTCGCTCAAAGTGGGTGGGATCTTGGTTTATAGCACTTGTACTTTCAACCATATCGAGAACGAAAGTGTGGTTTCGTGGATCTGTTCGGAGCTTTCGGGCGAGGTTGTTCCTCAGTCATGGGGTGATCTTGGAGCCGAGGGCGTAGTCGACAATGGGCTTGGAGGGCACTTCTACCCGAGTCAGGTGCGTGGCGAAGGGCTCTTTTGTTCGGTGATTCGCAAGGTCTCGTCTGGCGAGTGTACCCAGTGGGATAGTCGTGCTTCACGCAAAATGAATCTTCCTAGTAAGGCAGAGCAGCAGGAGCTTGATCGCTGGGTTCGTAGCCCTTTGAATTGGCGTTTGGTGGGCAAGACAATCTATGGATATAATAGCGCAATGAGTGGCATAATCGAAGAGCTGCTGTCGAATCTCAATGTGATCTATTCGGGTGTCGAGATGGGAGAGATGATCCGAGGGGAGCTAAAGCCTTCGCACCCTTTGGCACTCTACCATGATCTTAGATTTGAGAGTCGCTCTGAGCTAGAGCTTTCGGATGCGTTGGATTATCTGCGTCGTGAGGCGGTATCACGTTCTTTGTTTGGGGGCGATGGTCTGACTTTGGTCTCTTATCGTGGGGTTGCTCTTGGTTGGGCAAAGGTGCTTTCGACTAGGGTAAATAATAACTACCCTGCTGCATGGCGTATTAGGATGCAGGGAGAATAGATTTTTTCTTTTGGAGAGATATGGTGTGTTCTCGGACGGCTGTCGGTGTGGCTCGTAAGCCGTCAGGTTTACGGGGCTCGGGGCGTGTGGGAGTCGGCCGCACCGTAGATTTTTCTATCGAAAAATCCGCTGTCGCAATTGAACAATTTTGACACAGAAGAGGTTGATTGTTCTGGGACTCTACTGGGTAT
>JAWXTL010000158.1:0-4303 GCA_044433565.1 Rikenellaceae bacterium
ATCGACCACCTTACCCGAATTATTATAGATCTTATAGTCCAAGCCATAGTATGAGAGGTTAAGCGAAGGAAGGTTATTAGTGATCTTAAATACCCCCTTCTTGGTATCGACCTCCTCGATCGTAACATAAGAATAGTCACCATCGACTATCTGCGAAAGATTCTCGACATAGATTTTGTCACTCTTATATTCTCCCAAGAACCCCCCATTAAGGGTTTTCCAAAGCTGAGGATCCTCCGAGCGAGAATAGACCAAAGGTTGAACCTCCACCCCATACTGTTTCTCCGAAGAGGTAGGCATATACCAATCAGTATTCCACTCCATATTCGCCTCATCATAGACAATCACAGCATCGGAGTTACGACGACGAATCTCAAGATATGCCTGATACATATTATATCCGTTACCAGCATCCTCGCCCAAGCCAAAAGCCACAACCGAAGGATGGAGCTTCAGATACTCATACGATGAGACCACACGCTCCACAAAAATATCACGCCATGCAGGATCATTAGAAACTGCCCCTCCTTTAGAAAGAGGACGATACATATTTCGTGTATTGAGATTGGCGTTCGAGATCACATACATTCCCACACTATCACAAGCATCATAGAACTTATTCTGCAAAGGATAAGGAGTGCGAATAGCATTGACACCCTGCTCACGCAAAGTAATCAAATTCTTAATAATAGTATCAGAAGAGACAAAGTCACTATGCAGACTATTTATCATATAGAGGTTCACCCCACGAAAAACTGTCGGCTGACCATTAATCAAAACCCGCTTATCGACAGACTCGATAGAGCGGAAGCCAACCCGACGAGCAACATACTCGGTAAAACGCCCCTCACGCTTGATACTAAACATAGCGGTATAAAGCTCTGGGGTTTCGAAATCCCATTTGTTGACATTCATAATCGTCGAGGTAAAACGCACAGTATCTTGGCGGCGCATATCAATGCGCAATGGTTTATGCTCTTGATTGACCAAACGACCTTTGCTATCATAAAGATCATAATAGATGGTCACATCATGAGGATTCAAAAGCTCAGACTTGACCAAAAGAGCAATTTCGAGAAGTCCATTCTTGAAGGTAGGATCCAAAGAGCTTTTGGCTGTAATATCAAAAATGCGAATCTTAGGTTGAGCAAAAAGATAGACCGAGCGAACAATACCACCCTCATTACGAGTCGACCCCTCAGCGATAGCAGTAGCTTCTGAGAACTGATCGACAGAGACCACTACTCGATTTAGACCACGCTCCACATAGTCCGAAATTTTATACTCCGCAGGGACTTTCGGGTCAGTAGTATAGCCCACCTCATGACCATTAACATAAACCGTAGCCCGATCGCTAGTCGCCCCAATATGGAGGTACAAAGCACGATCGGTATAGTCAAAAGGGACAACAAAATCACGAGCCAAAAGCAACGTAGAGCCACCCTCTTTGGGTGGGAAAAAGTTATCGGACGAAGGGATCTGAGCCTTAGTCCAGCCACTAAGATCGGCCTCACGAGCCACCAATGCCTGATCGGGAGTACCATCAATACGTCGCAAAGACCACTCACCATCCAACAACGAACGGTTCTCGCTTTTGGAAGGGTTATTCTCTCGGGCATCGGCCGCTGTGCGATAGGTAATAAATTCGGATCTCACAGGCTCATTATTCTGAGAGGGAATATATGGAGGCTCAAACGTGTATTGTGCAGATGCTAACACTGTTGTGAATGTAGCGACCAGCAAGAGTATCAGTTTTTTCATGTCGATTTAGGATTCTAAAGGTATATTGTATTGGTTGGGTCTAAAGTAAATAACCACAAAGGTAATCTTTTTCCAGAGAAATTCCAATCCCCCAACAATCAAAAAGATTCAGCCCCAAAAGTAGGGAATTTTTAGCGAGGGTTGCAACTTAAATTAAAATCACTACATTTGCAGTGTTTAAACCTAACAATTATACAAAAAAACTAGATAAAAAGATGAAAGCATTTGTTTTCCCGGGACAGGGTGCACAATTTGTTGGTATGGGTCATGACCTATATCAAAATCAACCTGAAGCTAAAGCTTTGTTTGAACAAGCCAACGAAATCCTTGGCTTCCGTATTACAGATATTATGTTCGAGGGAACCGACGAACAGCTAAAACAGACTAAGGTTACCCAACCTGCCATTTTCCTACATTCGGTGATTTTGGCGAAATCTTTGGGCGAGGCATTTGCCCCTGAGATGGTGGCTGGTCACTCTTTGGGTGAGTTTTCGGCTTTGGTATCGGCTGGAGCTTTGAGTTTCGAGGATGGTTTGCGATTGGTTAGTCAGCGTGCTATGGCTATGCAGAAGGCGTGTGAGCTTCAACCTTCGACTATGGCTGCTATTTTGGGTCTTTCGGACGAGGTGGTCGAGGGAGTTTGCGCCCAGATCGACGATGTTGTGGTGGCTGCCAATTATAACTGCCCAGGTCAGTTGGTTATCTCGGGTTCGATCGAGGGTATTGACAAGGCTTGTACTCTGCTTTCTGAGGCTGGAGCTAAACGTGCTTTGAAGTTGAATGTTGGTGGTGCTTTCCACTCTCCGCTTATGGAACCTGCACGTGAGGAGTTGGCTTTGGCTATCGAAAAGGCTGAGATTACGGCTCCTTGTTGTCCTATCTATCAGAATGTTGATGCTCAGGCTCACACTGATCCTCAGCAGATTAAGGCTAATTTGATTGCACAGCTTACAGCTCCTGTACGTTGGACTCAGACTGTTCAGCAGATGTTGGCTGCTGGGGCTGATAGTTTCACCGAACTTGGCCCTGGTGCTGTTTTGTGTGGATTGGTTAAGAAGGTTGACCGTTCGATGGCGTGTCAGGCTATTGCTACCTTGTAGTTTACTCTACCTTTATAAAGTGGTATATATTTGGATCTACTTCTCTTTTTCGGGGGAGGTAGATCTTTTTTTTGCGTGATGGACAAAGGAGGTTCGTTTCTCGGACGGCTGTCGGTGTGGCTCGTAAGCCTTCAGGGTTACGGGGCACCCGACGGGGGGGAACCGTCCGCCCCGTAGACTTTTCTTGCGAAAAATCCGCTATCGCAATTCGGAATATTATCATTCCCGAAGATATTGATTGTTCTGGGACGCTCGGGTATTTTCTGGGACTCTTGCTGGGTCATGGGCGACTTTACATCCGTTCTGGCGAAAAATCCGCTTTTCGCAATTTGAAAATTCTATTCCCGAAGATATGGAATGTTCTCGGACGGCTGTCGGTGTGGCTCGTAAGCCTTCAGGGTTACGGGGCACCCGACGGGGGGAGCCGTCCGCCCCGTAGAGATTTTCCCTCTGGGAAAATCTCCGCTGTCGCAATTCGGAAATGCCTCTGACACAAAACAAAAAAAAAGAGGCGAACACTCCAAAGAGCATTCACCTCAATATAAAAAAAGATCTAAAATCTATTTCTTACCCTTAGCAGCAGCCGCAGCAGCACCACGAGCAGCACGAGTCATACGTACAGCACAGATAGCAGTAGTAGCAGGAGTTAGGATAGTAAGGTTTTCGATCGAAAGGTCACCAACGAAAATTGATTTACCAAGACCCAACTCAGTAACATCAACATTGATAGTATCTGGCAAGAACTCCTCAAGAGCCGAAACGAATACCTTACGTTTTGCCAACTGAAGTTTACCACCCAATTTAACACCTTCGGCAGTACCCGAAAGAGTAACTGGCAACTCGATAGTGATAGGTTTTCCAGCCTCAACACGGTAGAAGTCAATATGAATAGGCTCGTCGTTTACTGGGTGATATTGCACCTCACGCATTACGACAGTCTCTTTTGCACCCTCGATGTCAAAAACAACGATGAATGATTGTGGAGTGTAGATTAGTTGTTTAAGATCTGTCTTTTCAACAGAGAAGTGAACAGTTTCACCTGCGCCATAAACTACGCAAGGAACTTGACCTGCACGACGGATGTCTGCACTTGATTTTTTACCAAAAGAGGTACGGGCAAAAGCCTTAATTTCTAAATGTTTCATTTTGTTTGTTTTGTGATGGCACGCTACTCAGAGTGACACTATTGCCACGCCCCATTGCGCACATTCAGGGCACAAAGGTATTACTTTTTTATTTTCTTTGCAAATCTCACTGTCAATCTTTTGACGATTCCATAACCCACCTTCGCCAGACTCCTCGATCCTCGGTCGCTAAGATAGAACAGTGCCCCGCTAACCACAGCATATAGTGTGCCGACAATCACAGCATAGATCACCACCGAGAGTATCCCCCCACACCGAAAATCAATCACCTCAACAACCAATGAGTAACCCCACAAC
>JAWXTL010000159.1:0-4298 GCA_044433565.1 Rikenellaceae bacterium
CGCCCCACGATGGTGAGTAACCCCAGGGATCTGATATATCGAACCATCATAGATGCGGTGCCAATGCCGCCAAAACATCATAAAACGATTCATCTTGGGGATAATAGTCAAATCAAAAAGACCATCATCGGCAATAGCCAACGGAGTCTGAGACAACCCCCCAGCCGTATATTTATTGATACCCACCGTGGCGGTAAACAGTCGCCCCTCGAAAACCTTCTCGCCATCGACCTCGATCACCGTTGGGCGACAACGATAGCGAACCGCCTCACGAAAGACACTCATCAAATAGAGCCGCTTACCCTTATAACCCCGTTGGTGCAGACCATTAAATCCACGGCAAACCTCAGCATCATAGGCCACTCCACCCACATTCGCCAAATAACGAACCTGAGGAACTCGTGTCTCATGGTAGCTAACACGCCCCACATCCTGCAAAAACCAATGCTGATCGACAATCGAACGAACAGTCTCGGGATAGGTCTTAGGAATGCCATACATCCGAATCCAATCATTGCCCGTACCAACAGCAATAACCGAAATCAAAATATCTGTCGAAGGAACTTCGCTCTGAATAAAAAGCCCATGAACCACCTCATGGATAGTACCATCGCCCCCCACAACCATAATCTTACGATAGCCCATCGAAATAGCCCGAACAGCCAATTCCGTAGCATGAAACTTACGCAAAGTAAAATGAGAATCATAAAGAACCCCAGCATCGGTCAAAAGGTTGCTAATCAAAGGCCAATCCGACAATCCCCGACCACGACCAGCCACAGGATTAACAATCGCAAACCATCTATCTGTGAGAGTAGTATCTTGCATGATAAAAGGGGTGTAATTGGTTAGAGATTGAGGTCGAAAATAGACTCAGGAAGGGCAAAAACGATCTCTCGTTTGCGCTTTTTAATATCCACCACAAACTCCTCGTTGAAAGGGACAAGATATTCCTGGTCATCGCCCTCGATCTCCAGCTCCAAAAGAGGATTAAACTCGGAGTCAATAAACCCAACAACAGTGCCACAGCGACCCGAAGTCGTATCCTTGAAGCTCATCCCCAGAAGAGGCATATCATCAGCGTCCTGCTCTACATTCTCGCACACCAGCGAATAAATAGGCAACCCAACAAGCATAGAAGAGAGTTTCTCGCTCCCAAAATCATCAAAGATAATCACCGCTTTCGAGAGACCTTGGGTCTCGAAAGAGGAGATAAAAAGAGGAACCGCCAGTGAGTCGATCTCGACCCACAGCGGTTCCTGAGTATTGTCCACAGGAAAAGTATCCCATAGTTTGACTACCAATTCGCCCGAAGTACCATACAATTTAGATATAGTACCCACTTGGTTTCGACCGTGTAGAGCCGAAGCTGCAAGAGAGTTGTAGTCAGTATTTTTCATCTGTCAAAAGAAGATGTGTTGAGAAATTACTCAGCAGCTTCTTCTGCAACTTCTTCAGAAGCAGCAGCTTCTTCAGCTGACGCAGCAGCAGCGGCAGCAGCAGCCTCAGCCAATTTAGCAGCTACGATAGCAGCTTTAGCCTCTTTAGCTTTTGTTTCGGCAGCCATACGCTCGGATTTAGATTTTGCAGAAGCAGAAGCCATAGCAGCTTTTGCTGATTCAGCTTTAGCAGTTTTTTCTGATGTCCATTGCTCGAATTTCGCTTGAGCTTGTTCAGCAGTTAGAGCACCTTTTTTAACACCGCCATTAAGGTGGTGCATCATCATAACACCCTCTTTAGAAAGGATAGTACGAGTAGTATCGGTTGGTTGAGCACCTACACCTACCCAGTAAAGTGAACGCTCGAAGTTAAGTTCGATTGTTGCAGGGTTTGTGTTAGGGTTGTAAGTACCTAGTTTTTCGATGAAGCGACCATCACGTGGAGAACGGCTATCAGCTACTACGATGTGATAGAATGCGTAATTTTTTTTACCGTGACGTGCAAGACGAATTTTAGTTGCCATTTTGTTTGTTTTATTTTTTGTATTTGTTTCAACTATGTACCTACGTCGTAATTGGGTTGCGATACCAGAGGAACTCCTTCTCGCTCTGCCTAAGAGATGGCGATCTCGTTAAGCGTCGACGTTTCGCATAGCGGATGCAAAGGTAGATATAATTTGCTGGTTTACCAAGGGTGATAATTATTTTTTTGCTCTTTTGGTGCAAAGTCTCGAAATCTCGCCCACCCACAACACTAGCGAAGTTCCTCCGATGACAATCAGCCAATCCGTAAATGTTAGTGGCACTACACGGAATGCCTCACCTCCGAAACTTACGATCAAGATCTGACCTATGATTATCACTAGCGATACGGTGAGAAATGCAGGGGATTTTAGCAGCCCTTTGAATGCCGATGCCCCACTGCGATATGCTTTGGCGTTGAACATATTCCAGAATTGTAGCATTACGAAGATGGTGAAGAATAACGATTGGTTGTAGAGTGATATTTCGCCCGATTGATCTGTGAAAAGATAGAGCAGCCCGATAAGCAGCACCACAAAGAATATCCCAACCCCAAGAATCGAACGACCCATAAACGGTGAGATGATAAAACTACCTATCCCTCGTGGCTTATCCTTCATCACGCTTTCGTCGGCCGGAAGTGAAGCCAGTGCCCCTGCGGCAAAGGTGTCCATAATAAGATTTACCCACAACATCTGGGTCACGGTCAATGGCAACTCAAAGCCCAACAGTGAGCCAAAGAAGACAAGCGAAAGTGCCGCCACGTTGATCGTAAGCTGGAAAAGCACAAATCGCTGGATATTGATATAGACCGAACGTCCCCACATAACGGCATTGGCAATCGAGGCAAACGAATCATCCAATAGCGTGATGTCCGAAGCCTCTTTGGCAACCGAAGTACCAGTTCCCATCGACAACCCCACATTTGCAAAGTTTAGTGCAGGGGCATCGTTTGTACCATCGCCCGTTACGGCTACTACCTCGCCTCGTTTTTGCAGCATCTTCACCAAGCGTTGCTTATCCATTGGGCGTGCACGAGCCATAATCTTTAGGTGTACAGCACGTTCATAAGCCTCATCATCCGAAAGAGCCTCCCACTCGGGGCCCGTAATCTCATTGACCGGTGTATCTTGTTGCCCCCAAAGACCAATCTGACGAGCGATCTCACGTGCCGTAGCAGGGGTGTCGCCCGTAACCATTTTGATAGCTATCCCTGCCTCGGTGCAATGTGTCACAGCCGCAGGAACATCCTCACGGATAGGGTCGGCAATTGCGGCAATGGCTTGTAGTGTACACACCCCATCAACCTCGACCGCCATAGCAAGTGTTCGCATAGCACGATTCTGATACTCCGACAACTTCTTGCCAATCGCCTCGGTATCGACCCCCACACATTTAGCAATCACATATTCGGGAGCACCCTTCACAAAGGTATATTCTCGCCCCTGAAACTGGGCAGTGGTCTGCATCATTTTGAGTTTCGACGAAAAAGGAATCTGATCCAGAATATCGCTACGTAGCTCCATATAATCTTCTCCACGAGATTTAAGCCACAAAAGCAAAGCCCCTTCGGTCGGGTTGCCCAGCGGAGCACCCTCGGGATTAAGGTGAGCCGTGGTATTAACCGCCAAGGCTTTATACAACAGCGAAGTATCTTGGGTATAGAGATCCATCGAATCGACATTCATCTGATTCTTGGTCAGCGTACCAGTCTTGTCGGTACAGATCACCGTGGTAGCACCCATAGTCTCACTAGCGTGCATCTTGCGCACCAAGTTGTTATTTTTGAGCATCTTACGCATCGAAAGTGCCAAAGAGAGAGTCACGCTCATAGGCAACCCCTCGGGAACAGCCACCACAATCAAAGTTACGGCCACCATAAAATGCTGCAAAACACGGTCGGCAATATCAAACGAAACCCAATGGTCGGCATCCCAAAAATGAACCCCGAAAGGAATACCAATCAAAGCAAATGCGGCAAAAGTCAACAATCCAAGCAAAATCCAATAAGGCATCTTCGACGAAGTGAATCGCTCAGATGGCTCTTTCTTCGATCCCAAAAGCTCACGAATATCAAAGATAATAGGTATCCAAACCTTACCCAACATAACAAACGACCCAAGTATAGCCGCACACAACAGCCCCAATTGACCCAAAGGTACAGGAGTGTCGACAAAATCTTTGATGGTCATAGCCACAAAAGTGACCATCGAAAGCACAAATCCCACACCACCAATAACCTTAGCCAATTGATCGAGCTGACGATTCAAAGGGGTTTGCTCCTGATTTTCGATGGTAGCTTGATGTGCCACCTTCCCAAATTCGGTAAGGTCACCC
>JAWXTL010000160.1:0-4279 GCA_044433565.1 Rikenellaceae bacterium
TCAGAGGAATTTTCAATTGCGACAGCGGATTTTTCGTCAGAAAAATCTACGGGGCGGACGGCTCCACCCGTCGGGAGCCCCGTGCTACTAAAGCAGCACGGTTCACACCGACAGCCGTCCGAGAACACACCATATCTTCGGGGTAGAATCTTTTCAATCTTCCGACCACCCACCCTTGCCCACAAAAAAACAGTCAGAGTTACACAAAACCCTGACTGTCAAATAATATCACGAAAGGAACTATAGCTTATTACCCCTGAGAAACTCCACACTAGACAACGGTTTCTTTGCCCCAGCCATCTGCAAACGGTCAATATATACCCAACCATCACACACCGCAACTCGGATTTCGTGAGATTCAGTACTCTCGACCGCCCCAATCTCACAACCATGATCCTCCAACAGGTAATGAGCCTCGAAAATCTTTGCCGTTGCACTCGACAACTCACACCAAGCAGCAGGATAAGGACTCAACCCACGAATCTTATCATAGGTAGCCTTAGCCGACAGCGACCAATCAATCTGACAATCCGCCCTAAAGATTTTAGGTGCCTGTCCACGTAGCTCATCTTCCAAAACAGGCTGTGAAGTACGAGTCGCACAACCCGAAGCAATACGATCAACCGTCTGAACCACCAACTCAGACCCAACAACCATCAATTTATCATGAAGCGTACCAGCCGAATCATGCTCGTCAATCGGAACCTCCATCGAGCCAATAATCTCACCACAATCAATCTTAGAATCCAAAAAGAAAGTAGTAACACCAGTAGTACGATCACCATTGATAATAGCCCAATTGATCGGAGCAGCACCACGATAGCGGGGAAGTAGAGAGGCATGAAGATTGAAAGTCCCCAAACGAGGCATATCCCAAATCACCTTAGGCAACATCCTAAAAGCAACAACCACCGCAAGATCAATATTCAAACTAGCATAAGTCTCGATCCATTGCTCATCTTTAAGTTTTTCGGGCTGATAGACGGGTAGGTTATTCTCGACAGCAAATTTCTTAACATCGCTCTGACGAAGCTTCAACCCACGACCAGCAGGTTTATCGGCAACAGTAATAACCGCCACAACATTACATCCAGCAGCCAAAAGAGCACGTAGGGGTTCGACAGCGAACCCCGGAGTACCCATATATGCAATCCGTAGATTTTTCATAACTATAAATAGTAAATTTATCCTAAGAAGTAGAGTAGTATTCGATGATTACAAATGTGTATTACAAATGTAAACCAGTGTTATTTAACTTTTGTAAACAACCCTAGATCGTGGTGCATAACACTCTCCTTTGTTTGCAAATACTTGATATTGAAAATATTAGGCGTAATTACAATTGGAACATTTTCCTTGATAGTAATACCATAACCCTCCAAACCAATCTTCTTCTGAGGATTGTTAGTCATCAAACGAATATTCAAAGCACCCAACTCACGAAGAATACTAGCCCCAACACCATAGTCTCGCTCATCGGCCTTAAAGCCCAAATGAATATTAGCCTCGACAGTATCCAACCCCTCATCCTGCAATTTATAAGCCTTGATCTTATTAAACAAACCAATGCCACGACCCTCCTGATTAAGATAAACAACTGCGCCCTTGCCCTCTTGGTCGACCATACGCAAAGCCTGATGCAACTGATCGCCACAATCACAACGACAAGAACCAAAAATATCGCCAGTAACACAAGAAGAGTGAACCCGAACCAAAATATCCTCATCGGCCGACCATTCGCCCTTGACCAAAGCAATATGCTCCAAGCCATTGCTCTTCTGAACAAAAGGAACAGCATAGAAATCGCCATAGGCAGTAGGCAAAGGAACTTTCTCGCCCATCTCTACAATCGACTCTTGTTTAAGACGATAAGCAATAAGATCTGCAATAGAAATCATCTTCAGATCATGCTTTTTGGCAATCTCAATCAGCTCAGGCATACGAGCCATAGTACCATCCTCGTTCATAATCTCGATCAAAGCACCAGCCGGTTGCAAACCAGCCAAACGACAAAGATCAATAACCGCTTCGGTATGCCCCGCACGACGCAAAACCCCTTTGGATTGAGCACGAAGAGGGAAAATATGACCTGGACGACCCAAATCCGAAGGCTTAGTCTCGGGATTGGCAAGTGCCCGAATAGTCATCATACGATCATAGGTCGAAACCCCCGTAGAACAACCATTACCCAAAAGATCGACCGAAACCGTAAATGGAGTACCCAGAACAGAGGTATTATCCCCAACCATCATATCCATCTCCAACTGGGAACACCTCTCGGCTGTAAGAGGCACACACAACACACCACGACCATTATGAAGCATGAAATTCACCATATCCATGGTGATAAACTCGGCGGCACAAACGAAATCACCCTCATTTTCACGATCTTCATCATCGACCACAATCAGAAGTTTACCATTCTTAATATCTTCTAACGCTTGATCGATTGTACTTAAAACTTTATCCATTTTCTTATTTTTCTAACTATTTTATTTATGTATTTTTTTAACTTTTTATATTTATTTATGTAAGCCTCAGAGTTTAATAAGGCTGAATCATTCGTAGATTTATATGTCAGAAATATGGCTATTGGGAATAGTATAAAACTCGAAAGCCACATACCTATATAGGCTGGAAGTGCGCCATCTTTGACCATTTTTTCGCCAATAATCGTTATTATATAGTATATCACAAAGAATATTACCGATACTACGATTGGCATTCCCAGTCCTCCTTTACGGATTATGGCACCTAGTGGAGCACCTATCAAGAAGAAGATCATAACCGAAAAGGGTAGCGATAGTTTTCTTTGATAATTTAGCTCTGCTGCATATAGTTGCGTCGAGGTGTAGGCGTTGCTGCTACTTCGATAGTTTACGAAATTTTGTGCATCCGACATCCATTGCTTAACGGTTGATAGCATTTTGTTCCTCGATGTTGTGTTCATAGTATCCATATCACCAGCGATATATGGCGATGCTCGGCGCACAGGGATCGAGTCTATATGGCTATATGAGGTATAGCCTCTAAACACATGAAAACGCAGTAGATTATCCGTAAAAACGTTGATTAGAGAGTCTTGGACTGGGCGGATAGAGTCCATTGCCACCTTCAGTTCGCCCATTGTTTTGGTGTCACTATTCGAGCTAAAGACCTCCATGTCGGTTCTGGCAAAATTGAAACCCGAGAGAGGAATGAGCAGCTCCTGACGCTCGAACGTATGATAGGTCATTGTATCTTTGTTAAACCACTGAAAATCACGGTTTTTCTCATACATTTGCCCGTTATACATTTTGACATCTAGGTATTGGCGATCGTCCGTAAGGCGAATATATCCCGAATCTGCCACTGTGGTTTGCATCTTTTTATAGTCTCGGGTATCATAGATCAGCACATTCAGTAGCTTACCGTTTGGCTCTTGACGATCTACTCGGATACTCATATTGGGCACTCCATCAAAGAATATTCCATCTTTGAATTGCAGTTCTTGCTCTTGTTTAGATATATCTACAAGTAGCCCGTAGACCTGTTTTTGGGCGTATGGGGTAACGTTATTTATGAAAAAGAAGCTACAAGCGCAGACCACCAACATTAGAACTGCCAGAGGGGCTACAATTCTCGGAAGCGAAATACCTGCCGCTTTGAGAGCCAAGAGTTCGTTATTTTCCCCCAGATTACCCATTGTCATGATTGAAGCCAGAAGGGTGGCCAGAGGCAGACCTAGCGGAATAAGTGTTGCTGAGGCATACATTACTAGCTGGAGCACCATTGTAAATGGCAGCCCTTTCCCCAGCAGATCTCCTATGTGCATCCACAAAAAGTGCATCAATAGGATGAACATTACGATAAAGAATGTTAGGACCATGGGTCCTACGTATGCTTTAAGTATAAATTTATATGTTGTCTTCATTAAAAATAAATTCAAAAAAATCCAAATAGGGTAGTAATCAGTAGTATATAAACGTCGAAATGGCGTTTTTTGTACTTTGCTACCTATTTTAGACTACAAATTTATTAATTTTTTAGACAACCTATAGATCTTTTTAACTTTTCTATCTGATTATTCCACAATTCTATGGATTCTTGGCACTCGCTTACCTCTGCAAAATCAGTGACTATCAATGTATTGGCATTGGTCAATTCGTTTTTAACTATTTTGAATTCAAAGTAGCAATCGGTTTGGTCGCTCCATCTTAGTCTTAGGTGTTGATTTTCCTTTTTTGAGACCATGTGTGCTATGTGCGGAATTTTGTTCCAGTAGATTGTGTATGTACTT
>JAWXTL010000161.1:0-4262 GCA_044433565.1 Rikenellaceae bacterium
GGGCATAGAGATAATCCGACAAGCGATTGACAAATGAGCTAACCTCTTCGGGAACTTCGCATCCCGATTCGACAACTCCCACAATGCGACGCTCTGCACGACGACAAACCGTGCGACATACGTGCGACTGACTTAGCAATCGCCCCCCAGCCGGTAGGGTAAAGTATCGAAGCTCGGGCAATCCCTCCAGATGCGCATCCATCCAACGCTCCAGCTGAGAGCTATGCTCTGCAATCACCTGAGGAAGTTTCGGGATCGTAGTATCTTCACTAGCCAAAATAGCCGAACAATCCATCACCCGAGAGAGAATCCAAAGCAACTCCCCACGCACCGAATGATCTGCATCGAGCATATCATGAAGTACGCCAATATGAGCGGTCAACTCATCCAAAGTGCCATAAGCCTCCAGACGAACACTAGATTTACTAACACGACTACCCCCAACCAAAGAGGTAGTGCCTTTGTCGCCCGAGCGAGTATAGATTTTCATGGTGTTGATTATTTATTTTTTAGGAACCAAAGCAATATCAAGAACCTCGTTGAGAGTATCGACAAAATGGAAGTTCAAGCCCTTGACATATTGTTCTTTAATATCGAAAATATCCTTTTTGTTTTGCTGCGAAAGCACTATATCGGTCACTCCTGCACGTTTGGCAGCCAAGATTTTCTCTTTGACACCGCCCACCGCAAGAACTTTGCCTCGAAGAGTGGTTTCGCCCGTCATAGCAATCTTCGAGCGCACCTTACGAGAGGTAAAAGCCGAAGTAATAGCCGTCACCATAGTGATACCTGCCGAAGGGCCATCTTTAGGGATTGCCCCCTCGGGAACATGGATATAAAGATCATTCTCCTCGAACATCTTATAGTCAATACCCAAAGCCTCGGCATTAGATTTGACCCACCCAAGTGCGATAGCGGCCGACTCCTTCATCACCGAACCAAGGTTGCCCGTTAGGTTCATAGCTCCCTTGCCACGAGACAAACTAGACTCGATATAGAGGATCTCGCCCCCAACCTCTGTCCAAGCCAGACCCGTAACAACACCCACCGCCTCGTTAGACTCCTGCTTGTCGGGAGTAAAACGTGGAACGCCAAGAATCGTCTCGACATCCTCGGGCGTTAGGATAATATTATAGCTCTCGCCCATACCAATCATCTTGGCACGGTTACGAACCAACTTGGCAATCATCTTGTCGAGAGTACGAACCCCCGATTCACGAGTATATTCGGTAATAACCTTTTGGGTCATCTTGCGATTGAGTTTCAATTCGCTCTTAGGCACACCATGTGCGTCGAGCTGTTTGCCAAGAAGGTGTTTCTGGGCGATCTGAACCTTCTCTTCGACCAAATATCCACTAACATTAATCATCTCCATACGATCACGCAGTGCTGGTGAGATATTGCCTATATTGTTTGCCGTAGCAATAAAGAGAACTTTTGATAGATCATACTCCACATCGAGGTAGTTATCATGGAACGTAGAGTTTTGCTCAGGATCCAATACCTCCAACAGTGCCGAAGCAGGATCACCCTGATTCGAACGTGTCACTTTGTCGATCTCATCGAGGATAATCACCGGATTGGAACTCCCCGCACGACGAATAGTCTGGATAATACGACCTGGCATAGCCCCAATATAGGTGCGACGATGCCCCCTGATCTCCGACTCGTCGTGCATACCCCCCAAGGCGATACGTCCAAACTGACGACCCAAAGACGAAGCTACCGATTTGCCCAAAGAGGTCTTACCAACCCCCGGTGCGCCATATAGGCAGATAATCGGGGATTTCAAATCGCCCTTGAGTTTCAAAACAGCAAGGTGCTCAACAATACGATCCTTCACATCATCCAACCCAAAATGGTCGGCATCCAAATGGCGTTTAGCACGACGCAGATCCAAATTATCTTTCGAGCAGTGATCCCAAGGCAGATCCAATATAAGCTCCAAATAGTTCATCTGGATAGAATATTCGGACATAGCAGGATTCAAACGCTCCAACTTCTGAAGCTCCTTATCGAAAAGCTCTTGTACGCTCTGGCTCCATTTTTTGGCCGAAGCACGAGAGCGCAAAAGATCCACATCCTGATCCTCACGATCATCACCCAACTCTTGTTGGATGGTGCGCAATTGCTGCTGAAGGAAGAAGTCACGCTGCTGCTGGTCGATCTCCTCACGAACCTTGCCCTGAATTTCGTTCTTTAGCTCTTGGTGTTGAAATTCACGAATCAAAAGCTCCAACAATCGACGAGCACGCTCGACCAACCCCGGAGCTTCCAAAAGATCCTGACGATCCGAATCGGCAATATCGAGATTGGAACTTACGAAATTAATCAACCCACGTTTCGAGTCAATATTCTTGATAGCAAAAGCCGCCTCGTTGGGCATCGAAGGACTAACCTCTACAATTTTGAGAGCCATATCCTTGACCGATTCCACTAGAGCCGCTAGTTCGTTAGAACCACTCAGTGGCATAATATCTTTGAGAGGTCGAACCGAAGCCTTGAACAAAGGCTCTAGCTCGACAAACTCACGCACCTCGAATTTCTCTAAGCCATGCAGAATAACCGTAAGATTACCATTTGGCATCTCCAAGACTTTAAGTATCTTGGCCGCTGTACCAATACGATAGAGATCCTCCACCTCGGGGATCTCGACCATCTGGTCACGTTGCAAGAGTGCACCCATAACCCCACCACGCTTTTCGATCTCACGCACCAAGCGTTTCGATTTGTCACGTCCCACCGTAATAGGGGTAATAGCCCCTGGGAACAAAACCGAACTGCGAAGCGTAAGGATAGGTATTACCTCGGGCATCGTGGCTTGTGTATCACCCTGCGTTAGATCCGAATCCTCGACAATAGGGATCACCTGCCCCTTCATTTCCAACATATCCGAGATCTTATCTAGCTGATCCTCGATTGACTTTATCTTTTTATCTGACATTAACTTTTCTTGACGTTACTGTGCCTTCCTGTGCCAAAATATTTGGGTGCGGTGCGACACATAATAATTTTATTATTACCTTTGCATTTCTTCTGTGAGCCAAATGCTCTTTGGGTGACAAAATCACCAAAAGCCCAACCGCTCATAAGGGACAAAGATATAACTTTTTGTGCAAATAATGTGCAAAACTTAATACTGCCAAAAATTACTGACAAAATGACAGAAATACCATCAAAGTATGATCCTACTTCTTGCGAAGAGAAGTGGTATGCCGATTGGCTAAAGAAAGACTATTTTCATAGTCAGAAGGATGAGCGTCCTTCTTATACTATTGTAATCCCACCACCTAATGTTACTGGTGTTTTGCATATGGGACATATGCTTAACAATACGATTCAGGATGTTTTGGTGCGTCGTGCTCGTATGTTGGGTATGAATGCTTGTTGGGTTCCGGGTACCGACCATGCTTCGATTGCAACCGAGGCGAAGGTGGTTCAGAAATTGGCAGCCGAAGGTATTTCAAAAGCCGACTTGACTCGTGAGGAGTTCCTCTCTCATGCTTGGCAGTGGAAAGAGAAACACGGGGGGATTATCCTCGAACAGCTCAAGAAATTGGGTGCTTCTTGCGACTGGGCTCGCACCAAATTTACTATGGACGATGATCTTTCGCAGTCGGTTATTAAGGTTTTTGTTGACCTCTATAACAAGGGTAAGATCTATCGTGGGGTTCGTATGGTCAATTGGGATCCAGCGGCTCTTACGGCTCTTTCGGACGAAGAGGTGATCTATCAGGAGCAGCAGGGTAAGCTTTATTACCTTCGTTATATGATCGAGGGGGGCGATGGTGAGTATGCTGTGGTGGCTACTACTCGTCCTGAGACTATTATGGGTGACACGGCTATGTGTATCAACCCCCATGACCCTAAGAATAGCCATTTGAAGGGTAAACGAGTTATTGTTCCTTTGGTGGGACGTTCGATTCCGGTGATCGAGGATGACTATGTGGATATTGAGTTTGGTACTGGTTGCCTTAAAGTGACCCCAGCTCATGATGTCAATGACTATATGTTGGGTGAGAAATATAACCTAGAGTCGATTGATATTTTCAATGATAATGGTACTCTATCTCAGGCTGCTGGATTGTATGTTGGCGAAGATCGCTTTGCGGTGCGCCGTCAGATCGAGAAGGATTTGGCAGAGGCTGGTTTGCTTGACAAATGTGAAGACTACACCAATAAGGTTGGCACTTCGGAGCGTAGCGGTGCGGTGATCGAACCAAAACTTTCGATGCAGTGGTTCCTTAATATGGAAGAATTGG
>JAWXTL010000162.1:0-4259 GCA_044433565.1 Rikenellaceae bacterium
GCTTATTGTTCTACTTCTTGGCTTTTCTTTGTGGGGTCTACTTTGATTGGGGTTGGTTTTGGGTGTGTTAATCCTGCATTCCAATCTCTGCTAGTAAATCTTGCTCCACATAATCGTCGTGGTACGGCTAATGCTACGTTCTATACTTTTTTTGATTTGGGTATTGGTGGTGGAATTGCCTTTGGTGGTTGGATTATTGAGTATTTTGACTTTACTTTGTTGCTTTCTGTTTGTGGTGTTTTGATATTGGTTGGAGCTGTTTATTTTAAATTTGTTTCGGCTAAATATTATGAGCGTCATAAGTTGAGTTAATCTTGACTCTTTCCTCTATTGGTTTGCGTGACTTTGTTTCTTGGGTGCTCTCGAAAGCGATGAGAAATTGTTGTTTAATCACCTCTAACTAGATAATATCAGCTAGTTAGGGGCTGGTTTGTGTGGCGAAATTTGAGCGAAAATCACCCGTTAATCAATGTTATAAGCCTAGTGTGGTTTTGACCGAGAGAATAAAAATTGTACTTTTGCTATAACAACCAAATACACCAAGACTAGGTATATGACTCATTTGATTTATTTCAATATTCGATTAATTATTGCTGGTATGCTGCTCACGTTGGGTGCTTACCTTTTTAGTGGTATTATCCCGTCGAAACTTCGTGGTAGTATCTTTGATAGTTCTCGTAAATGTATTGGACTGGCTGTCATGGTTATGCCTTTGTCTACTATTTTGGTCTATTTTGCTTCGCTTCGGTTTCAGGGGTTCAATCTTCATGTGGTCTCATATTTGACTGCTTGTTATACCATTTCGATTTTGGTGACTGTGGGTTTTGTTCCTTTGTTGGGTGGTAAGTTCAATTTTCGGCAATGGCGATTTATTCGGGGGTTGATTAGCATTCCTTTTTTTGCTATGCCTATGATTTTGACCAATATCTATGGTGATGAGCAGAGTGTCGAGATTGCTAAGATTGCCACTACGGTTTTGTTGATGGTGACTATATCCTATCAGAGTTATATCTTCTTTAAATTTTATCGTGTTGCTATTCGACGGGGAGATAATTATTACTCTGAGGATATTAAGGTTGATATAAATTGGATTGTCAGGAGTGTGTTGGCCTTTTTTAGCCTCGAAATGATTTGTGCTATTTCGACTTTTTTCTCTGATATGGGCTTTGCTGCCGAACTTTTGCTCACTATCTATCGGGTTGCAACTATCGTTTATGTTTTCTCTCAATTTATGCAGTTTATGAAAAACTTCGAGTCGAAAATGGGGGTTTGCAATGAACTTCAACTTGATGAGGTTAAGCTCCATGACCCTGAGGCTTACTATAAATCTCTCTCTGATGAGCAGCATCAGCAGATTGCCACACGTCTCGATCGTTGGGTTCGTAAGAGTGGCTATTCAACTATCGGCGTAACTATCGAGGATGTTGCTATTGAGGTTGCTACAAACCGCACTTATCTTTCGATATATATTAATACTACTTTTGGCTGTTCTTTCAAGGCTTGGGTGACCCAACAGCGAATTGATCGAGCTAAGTCATTGCTTCGGGGGAATGATACTACTATTGAGATCTCTCGCAGTGTTGGTTTTTCGTCCCCTCAGTCGTTTATGCACTCCTTTAAACGTAGCGAGGGATGCACTCCTACTCAGTGGCGCAATATGAATAAGATTTAGAACTATTGTTATACTAATACCGCAACTGCTTATGAATACGAACATCCCATTTAGATTTGCCAACTCTCTCAATGGAGCGGCATACTACCGAAATTGCCCGATCCTACACTCCAATGAGCGGCTGCGTTTTAAGTATCATGGATACTCGACACAGATGCCCCCTTGGGAGCAACTCGAACATACTCGCACTATGTCTACTCATGTTTTGGTCTTTCAGCTTGAGGGCGAAACTCATCTCAATTGGGGCGACCATAAAGATATTGTTATTCAGCCTGGGGAGATGTATTTTTTGCCTCGTGGTGCTGAGGTTTCGGGCTATATTGTGGGGGATGTGAATTTTGTTGAGGCTATTATTGAGCGAGATATGACTGCCAAGGAGTTGGATGATTTGCGTAAGATGAAATCTCACGAGCAATTCAAGAGCTATGAGTTTAGATCTATGGCTATGCACCCTTCGATGTTGCGCCTTGCCGAGTCTGTCAGAGATTATCTTTTGAGTGGGGTGAACTGTTCTCATCTTCACGAGGCTAAGTTCAGTGAGCTTTATGTTATACTTCATTGGTATTATTCGATTGCTGACAATGCTCAACTTTTTTATCCGATGGCTGGAGCTATTTCGGAGTTTCGTAATTTTATTTTGGATAATTTTCGGTTGACTTGTTCGGTTGATGAGTTGGTCGAGAAGGCAAATATGAGTCGTAGTACTTTCGACCGCAGGTTTAAAGATACATTTGGTACTACTGTTCGTTGTTGGATCGAGGAGCAGACACGCCAGAAGATTATTAGCATGGCTAGTGAGCCTAATATTTCGGTCAAGGATATTATGTATGATGTTGGGGTTTATAACTCTTCTCAGTTTACGAAGCTTTGCCGACGGCTTTGTGGTGTGACACCTTCTGCTTTGATTCGCCAGAAATAGCCTCTTTGATTTTCTCTTTAGCGTACAAAAACGGGGTATTTCGCTTGAATAATCGTCAATTTACTCTGGTTCAAGTTTAAATTTTTCTATGCCGATAGATGGATGTGTCTGGGGTAAGTTTCAGCCTGTTAATATTTTAAAATGTATTCTATGTAAATATACAAAAACAAAATCTCTGATACTTGACCCCACGTTAATAGTTCTATTTATCACGTTGCTTTTTCGAGCACAATTTGTTAAATTTGTCTAAACTCAATAGCAAAATAAATCAAGCTAAACATGGACTCTTATGCAGCCTTCCCTTTCGATTTCTAGCCATACCTTTGAGCCTACTTGGAACCTTATAGATCTGCAATAAACTCATTCAGAGCTAGGAAAGTGGTAGGATTCAGTTGTTACGAACAAACGCAGGTTTTTATGTTTGGTTTTTTCTTTGTATATTTGGGTCCCCGCTTTTTGTTAAGGTTCACAAATGATTTTATATGATAACTGATAGAAACGACGCTACGCACCTCGAATTTAATGACCAATATGGCTTTAAATACCGTGAAGTGACCACCTGTTTAAACCAAGATGAACAGAGATCACAGATCAATATATTGACCCATAATGCCATATTTTTTCAGCTCTCGGGAGAGTTGCACATCTTTTGGGAGAGTCATAATGATCTCATAATAAAACCTGGCGATCTCTATTTTTTGCCTCGTGGTGCTAATGTCTCGGCCTATATGGTTGACAAGGAAATGAAATATATCGTGGCTCGATTAGATCATGATCTTGACAATCTGTCTCTGTTTAAGGAGTTGTTCAAAGATGAAAAATATAATAATCAGGAAGGCTATTCTTTTTCGTCGCTTCCCATCAAAGAGCCTATGAAGATATTTGTGGACTCTATCGAGCGTTATATCTTAGACGGAATAGACAATCCTCAGCTGCATAATATGAAGTTTTTGGAACTTTATATGATATTTCTCAACTATTACACTCGGCAGGAGTGTGTGAATCTTTTTTATCCCGTTTTTAAGGAGGGTTCAAAATTCAAAACCTTTATTTTTGAATAATTATCGGGCTTCGGTCTCGATCGAGGAGTTGGTCGAGAGGGCAAATATGAGTCGCAGTACTTTTGATCGAAAGTTTAAAGAGAATTTTGGTATGACTCCACAGAGGTGGATTGACTTACAGACTCGCATTTTGATTCTTCGCAAGGCTAGTGAGCTGAATGTTTCGGTCAAGGATATTATGTATGAGGTTGGGGTCTATAATCCATCGCAATTTACTAAATTATGTACACGTTTGTGTGGATTTCCACCCTCTAAGCTTATAAAGCGTTAAATAGGTTATTGTTTTTCATTGCATTTTATAATTGCATCTAACTTGCCTTCTCTTTTGGGAAGGCGTTTTTTTCTTGTAAATTTCCTTGGTCTGAGGATATAAGCAAACGATATGATTAGATAAGTTAAATAGATGACAAAATAGGCAATGGGGGTGACAATATTGGCAAAGTAATACTGTATGAAAAATTTTACCTTTGCGTTTGTATTTGTAATCATACTGATGATTATATTTTAGGGGACTTCTAAAAATTAACACTTTGATATTTAAATAATTATCACTACTTTTGTGTATTGTTAAAACTTATAATATAGATGATTTTTAAGAGCACAGGCA
>JAWXTL010000163.1:0-4249 GCA_044433565.1 Rikenellaceae bacterium
TGTATCTGTTTTGGTTTTGCTGATACACACCACAATTTGCTATGGTCAGATTAGTCGTGAGGTTGTCAAACGTGAGATCTTTAGCGATACCTTGGATGTTAAGAGGTATAAGGAATCCGAAACCAAATCCAATGAGCTCTATGACAATGTGCTCAATAACAAGAGTAAATTTGTTGAGTGGCTGGGTGGATTACTGATCTCTTCGGACTCTTCGGTTGACGATCCTTCACAGGTTCCGATTACCGAATATAGCGAGACCTATTTCGCTCAATTTCAGGGGTCTACTATTGCCAATATATATATTGTTGGGGCTAATATTTTTGGTCAGACAGACGGTGATGATCTGAGTTGGGGTGAGCGCACGCTCAATAAGCTGCATATCCAGACCAAAAATAAGGTGATCCAGAAGAATCTTATGTTTGAGGTGGGCGATACTATCAACTCCTATCTTTTCTCGATCAACGAGCAATATCTACGTGCCAAGGATTATCTGTCGACTGCTTTCTTTTTGATTGAGCCAAATCCTCTTAATACGGGCGATATGGATGTTTATGTCTTTGTTCGTGACAATTGGTCTATTTCGGCTGCTGGGGGATTGGGTGGTGCTCCTTATTTGGATGTTTTCGATCGTAATATTGCTGGAACTGGCAATATGCTTTTGCTTCGTTATTATGGCAATGGTGCCGATCAGCGGATTGGGGGCGAGGTCGATTATGTTGTTAATAACCTTTGGGGTACTTTTGCCGATGCTACACTTCGGCTGGGTGCTGGGGCTACCAATAATGCTTTGGAATTTGAGATCAACAAGGGGTTTATTCTTCCCTCAGATCATCTTTGGGGGATTCATACGGGCTATAACAAAAAGAATGTTGGGTTGCCTATTCTCGATACCACTATGTCTATTGCCGATGAGAATTGGGGTGCTTATTATGGTTACTCTTTCGAGCTGAATAATTCTCGGAATGTTAGCCTTTATGGTATGGTTAGTTTTGATTATCAGGCTTATGGTCAGACTCCGGTTGTTACCCCTAAGATCAACCCCTATTATGCTAATCGTATTACGGCTATGATGAGTTTGGGCGTTTCTCGACAGGAGTATTTTCAGGGTAATTTGATCTATGGTTATGGGCGTATCGAGGATATTCCCTATGGCTTTAAGGTTGAGTTTACGGCAGGTTGGGAGCAGAATTATCAGCTTGGATTGCGTTGGTATGCTGGGGCTACTGCTCGATATGGCAATTATACTAAGATGGGTTATTTTGATATTGGTGTTCGGGGTGGCACTTATATCAATTTTGATGGCACTCTATCTCAGGGTGTTTTTGATACTTATTTCAACTATTTTTCTCCTTTGTTCGATCTCAAGAGCCTTTATATTCGGCAGTTTTTTTATGCACGTTACACTCGTGGATTTAATCGGCTTTATGGCGAGAGGGAGCTATTGTACTATTCTAATCCTGGTATTAATGGTCTTTCGACTCCTCTCGATGCGATGGGTACTAATCGGTTGACTATTTCGGGTGAGACGGTATTCTTCACTCCTATTTTTCTTTATCACTTTCGGTTTGCTCTTTTTGGTTGGGGCGATTGTGGTTGGTTGGGTGATAATGTCAATATTTTTGACAATCAGTTTTCGGCTACTGCTGGGGTTGGTGTTCGGGTTAAGAATGAGCGTTTGATTTTTAATAATATTGAGTTGCGTTTGGGATTTTTGATCAAGGCATCTCCTAATGCTCATTTCAATTGGTTGCAGTTGACCAATGAGCGTACTTTCTCTACTACGCCTTATACTCCTGATCGCCCTGAGGCTATAATTTTTGAATAGTGTGAGGCGAGTGGGAGTATTATCTATCACTCACACTTACAAAGATATGGTAATGTTCTCGGACGGCTGTCGGTGTGACTCGTAAGCCTTTAGGTTTACGGGGCTCCCGACGGGGGGAGCCGTCCGCCCCGTAGATTTTTCTGGCGAAAAATCCGCTATCGCAATTGAAAATATTCTATCCCCGAAGATATGGCATTGTTCTCGGACGCTACGGGTGTCATGTACTACTTTAGTAGTGCAGGGCTCCCGTGGGGGGAGCGTCCGCCCTGCAGACTTTTCTTGGTAGAAAAGTCTCGCTATCGCAATTGGAAGTTGCACTTAATATTATTGTTATGCGCCACCAAAGTTTCGCTCAACAACGAGATTTAGATCATTAGTAGGTGTTAGTCGAGAACCGAATAGTCATAATACTAGTGGCCGCAACATCACCATCGCCCAATAATTTTAGAGTTGTAGTCGATCCACTCCAAACAGGAATATCATATTCATAAGGAAAATAAGAAGACTCCAGATCTGAACAAACAGAATAGAACCAGTCAATAGCATCTTCCTCATTACGCAACACATACGAAGAAGTCGAATTAATCGAGGCCAACTCCGAAGCTACGGCATACTGCAACTGAGTATTATAAGTATAATTGCTACTAGATGGGCTACTTTGTACAATCACATAAGTTCTAAGTCTGAACACTTCGCAAGATGTCAAAGACAAGAGGAATAGACCACAAAGCAGCGATATTAGGACTTTAGTTCTTTTCATGGCTTATTAGAGGGTTTAGTTTATATATACGACAAAGGTACTAAATTTTATTCTATTCTAAGCAACCTCCTCTCTAATAATCAACTCTAAACGCAACAAAACAGTGAGAAATGACACATTATTTTTTCTTCGATTGGCGTTTAAACGAGTCTGATCGTGAGCTAGTATGTCTACCCTTAGAACCTTTGTCTGCAGAACCACTATGCCCACGACGATAAGGCAACGCACCACTGCTCTTTTTGGTATAAAAACACTCCTTCTGCTGATTCTTACGATCACGCTCTCGCTCGATATAAAGTTTTTCGCCAGTATATGGATTCTCTCCAATATAATACATAGCCGAAGACAGCGTCATCGGA
Organism: Rikenellaceae bacterium; assembly: GCA_044433565.1. Taxonomy (GTDB): domain Bacteria; phylum Bacteroidota; class Bacteroidia; order Bacteroidales; family Rikenellaceae; genus Mucinivorans. The sequence goes on from JAWXTL010000163.1 coordinate 2,945, forward strand.
GTGGGTGTAAAGTCCTGAACCGACTCAATATGAACACTGCTATCCAATTTCTTTATACGAGCCGACAGCCTCTTCATATCCTCAAGGGTACACCCTGGGTGCGAGGAGATAAAATATGGGACTATCTGATTGCGCATAGAATTACGCTGACAAATTGCAGCAACCGTACGAGTCAACTGCTCGAACAAACCGAACGAAGGTTTGCGCATAAGGGTCAAAATGCGATCTTCGGTATGTTCGGGAGCAACCTTAAAACGCCCCGAAACGTGGCGAGTAATCACCCTTTCGAGATAGTTACTATGCCGATCGAACATATCATAACGAATACCACTGCCAATATAAAAACGCTTAACGCCCTCGACCTTCTCGATCTTATCATAGAGTTTCAGTAGTGGCACATGGTCGTTGTTGAGATTCGGACAATTCGATGGGTAGATGCAGCTTGGACGCTGACACTTCTCGCATTTCGAGAGATCACGCCCTCTCATCTGCCACATATTTGCTGAGGGCCCTCCAACATCCGAAAGATTTCCTTTGAAGTTCGGCAGCTTCGTTATGGCTTTCACCTCCGTGAGAACAGAACGTTCGCTACGAGAGGAGATATGTTTGCCCTGATGAGCCGAAATCGTACAAAAGCTACAACCACCAAAACAGCCCCGATGGATATTAACCGAGAATTTAATCATCTCATAGGCAGAGATTAGCTTGTCTTTATAACGAGGATGAGGCAATCTAGTATAAGGTAGATCAAATGAGCTATCCAATTCGCTCTGTGTTAGATAGGGGTGTGGCGGATTAACCACCAGATACCTGTCGCCATAGGGTTCAACCAGAGTTACAGCGTGCATCTTATTACTCTCACGTTCGAGAATGACAAAGTTTTCGCCAAATTTCTTTTTATCTCTTAGGCACTCCTCGTAGCTATTCATTACTAGTGCACCATCAATAATATTATCACTCAAATAGACAACCTGCTTGAGCCCCCTCCAATCTTCGCCACGCTCAATAGCTCTGGTTATCTCGACCATTGGCTTCTCGCCCATGCCATAGACAATGGCATCTGCACCACTCTCAATCAAAAACGAGGGGCGAAGCCGATCTTGCCAATAGTCATAGTGAGTCACTCGACGCAACGATGCCTCGATACCACCCAGTATAACGGGAGTCGAAGGATACAACTCTTTGAGGATCCGAGTATAGACCAAAGTAGGATAATCGGGGCGTGCCCCTGCCTTGCCACCAGCTGTATAAGCATCGTCCGAACGAAGACGCTTGGTGGCAGTATAGTGGTTGACCATCGAATCC
>JAWXTL010000164.1:0-4189 GCA_044433565.1 Rikenellaceae bacterium
TGTACCTTTTGCTCGTGACTATGGTGGATTGCTTGACAACCGCTCGTTTGGTGGTGCTCAGGTGAGCCGTACTTTCTATGCTCGTGGTCAGACTGGTCAGCAGTTGCTTTTGGGTGCTTATGCTGCTTTGAACCGCAATATTGGTTTGGGTCGTGTCGAGAGTTATACTCGTTATGAGATGCTTGATTTGGTTCTTATCGACGGTCATGCTCGTGGTATTATCACTCGTAACTTGGTGACTGGCGAGATCGAACGTTTCGGTGCTCATGCAGTGGTTATGGCAACTGGTGGTTATGGTAACGTATTCTTCTTGTCGACCAACGCTATGAACTCAAACGGTTCGTCGGCTTGGCAGTGTTACAAAAAAGGTGCTTTCTTCGCAAACCCATGTTTTACGCAGATTCACCCTACCTGTATCCCAGTACATGGTACTCAGCAATCTAAACTGACCCTTATGTCGGAGTCGCTTCGTAATGATGGTCGTATCTGGGTTCCTAAGAAAAAAGAAGATGTAGAGGCTATCCGCAATAAAACCCTTAAAGCATCACAAATCCCAGAAGAGGATCGTGACTACTACCTAGAGCGTAGATACCCTGCATTTGGTAACCTTGTGCCACGTGACGTTGCTTCTCGTGCTGCTAAAGAGCGTTGCGATGCTGGTTTTGGTGTCAACGAAACAGGTTTGGCTGTATTCCTTGACTTCTCGACAGCTATCAAACGTCTAGGTCAACCAGTGATCGCCGAGCGTTATGGTAACCTTTTCCAGATGTACGAGAAAATTATGGACGTAGATCCATACCAAGAGCCAATGATGATCTATCCAGCGGTTCACTATACAATGGGTGGTATCTGGGTTGACTACAACTTGATGACAACAATTCCTGGTCTTTATTCAATTGGTGAGGCTAACTTCTCTGACCACGGTGCTAACCGCCTAGGTGCTTCGGCTCTTATGCAAGGTTTGGCTGACGGTTATTTCGTATTGCCTTATACAATGGGAGACTATCTTTCTAAATATATTCAAGCACCTAAGGTCGATACCAACGATGCGGCTTTTGTCGAGGCAGAAAATGCACTGAAAGCTAAGATCGACAAGCTATTCGCTGTGAAAGGTACCGAGACAGTTGATGAACTTCACAAACGTCTAGGTAATATCATGTGGGAATATGTGGGTATGGCACGTAACAAAGCGGGTCTAGCCAAAGCGATCGTCGAGATCCAAAAACTCCGCAAAGAGTTCTGGGAGAAGGTTTACGTACCTGGTAAAGCTGGAGACTTCAACGTCGAGATCGAGAAAGCCCTTCGTGTGGCCGACTTTATGGAGATGGGTGAGTTGATGGCTCGTGACGGTCTTAACCGTGAGGAGTCGTGTGGTGGTCACTTCCGTGAGGAGTACCAAACCCCAGAGGGCGAGGCTCTACGTGACGACGAAAATTATAAATATGCTGCCGTGTGGGAGTTCAAAGGTGTCGACAGCGAGCCTGTATTGCACAAAGAAGATTTGAACTTCGAATTTATCAAGGTTGCTCAACGTAATTACAAAGAATAATTTTTAGAAAGATGAATTTAACATTAAAAATATGGCGTCAAGCGGGTCCTAAGGCTCAAGGCGCATTCAAAGAATATAAGGTTGAGAACATTTCGGCAGATTCTTCATTTTTGGAGATGCTCGATATTCTTAATAACGATTTGATCCACCAAGGTGAAGAGCCAGTAGCATTTGACCACGACTGTCGTGAGGGTATTTGCGGTATGTGTTCTTTGTATATTGATGGACACGCTCATGGACCAGACGATGAGATTACTACTTGTCAGCTTCATATGCGTAAATTCTCGGACGGGTCGACTATCACTATTGAGCCTTGGCGTTCACGTGCTTTCCCTGTTATCAAGGATTTGGTTGTGGATCGCACCTCTTATGATAAGATTCTTCATGCTGGAGGTTTTATTTCGGTTAATACTGGTGGTGTGCCTGATGCTAACTCTATTGCTATTCCTAAGAAGGCGGCTGAGGAGTCTATGGATGCAGCCTCTTGTATTGGTTGTGGTGCTTGTGTTGCTACTTGTAAGAATGGTTCGGCTATGTTGTTTGTGGCGGCTCGTGTCTCTTCTTTGGCTTTGTTGCCACAGGGTAAGATTGAGGGTGCTCGTCGTGCAAAGGCAATGGTTGGCAAGATGGAAGAGTTGGGTTTTGGTGGATGTACCAATACTCGTGCTTGTGAGGCTGAGTGTCCTAAGGGTATTTCGGTTGGACATATTGCTCGTTTGAACCGTGAGTTCTTGACAGCAAAGCTACGTGACTAATACTAATACTACTTGTTTAGTATATATACAAAGAGAGAGAGCCAATCCCTACGGGGTTGGCTCTCTCTCTCTTTGATATTATGAGGGAAAAGTCCCCACTGGAGCTAAAGTAAAGTGGCACATGACCCAGTAAGAGTCCCAGTAAATACCCGTAGCGTCCCAGAACAACCCGTATCTTCGGGATGATAATATTCCGAATTGCGATAGCGGAGATTTGCCTTCTGTTAAGAAGGGAAATCTCTACGGGGGTCCCCCCGTCGGGAGCCCCGTACTACTTTCGTAGCACGTGTCACACCGACAGCCGTCCGAGAACATTCCAGCTTTCGCAGTAGTGAAACTCTGTTCAAAGATTAACGAACCTTTAACTTGCGATTTATCTGCAAAACGGTCTTAGTGGTGATATTGTTCAGACGGCACAGCTCCGCAACAGTAGTACCATATTGACGTGCAATACTTGAGAGAGTATTACCCCTAACAACAGTGTGATATTCAGTGGTAGTAACAGCAGGTTGGATCTCCTGATACACTGGCTCCTCGGCACCGCTCTTTTCGATACTTGCCGAAACCTTTCCACCACCAACAGAACGCACAACCAAAACCCCCTCATGAACATAACCAGCCTCGTAGTCCAAAACCAATGCTGGGTCAATTGTAGCCCCAATGACACGAATTTCAAAGTGACAATGAGTGCCCGACGCATTACCCGTTGCTCCACAGGTGGCTATTTTTTCACCAGCACGAACCTTGTCACCCACACGCACCAAATTCTTCTCATTGTGAGCATAGCAACTCTCCAAACCATTGTAATGGCGGATAACAATGATATTTCCATAGGCACCATAATTGCTCGAAATGCGAACCACACCATCGGTCAGGGCATAAATAGGATCGCCCTTCTCGCCTTTGAGATCTGCCCCCGAATGCCATGAGCTACCTCGTGGACCATACGGCGAAAGAAGCTTACCATCCAATGGATATGAGTAACGAGCCTTCTCACCAACCTCGACACGCAAAACACCATCCGCACCAAATGGATCATATTCCGACTTTGATGGATGGGTCTTCTCTAGCTCACTAAAAGTAAAATCGGTGACCACAGCACCCGAACGCTTCTTGTTGCTGGTGCTTATCGTCGTTGGCTCAAAATTACTCTCAGGCTCTTTAACTTGGTCGTTTTGGATTGGATAGGTGACAAACTGCTGGGTCTGACCCTCGGCATAGGGACTTGCCGTGGGAGCTAGGTTTTTGTTACACGATCCTAGAATCGAGAGTCCTGCCAAGAAAAAGAGTATTTTCGGGTGTTTCATGATATTTGTGATGCCTTTTTAGGGTTAGTATGATCGAAAGTCTCTGCAAATTTACTATTTTTGCAGTGATTATTTATACATTTGGTATAAAATGTTGATTTGATGGTCACATTTTTGTGGGTGTATAAGAGCTAAAAGACGAAAAGAAACTTAAAAATAACAGACAAAAAAAAGATAATGGAAAAAGTAAGATGTTTGATAGTTGGTAGTGGACCTGCTGGTTATACTGCTGCTATATATGCTTCGAGAGCAAACCTTTCGCCTGTACTCTATGAGGGTATGGAACCTGGTGGTCAGTTGACCACTACCACCGAGATCGAGAACTTTCCTGGCTACCCTGATGGTATCTCGGGCGATGAGATGATGGAACAACTCAAGGCTCAGGCCGTGCGTTTTGGAGCCCAGAGCCGCTATGGCGTGGTGACCAAGATGGATCTGTCGGAGCGTCCTTTTAGGGTTTGGGTCGATTCTCAGGAGGCTATCGAGGCTGAGTCGATTATTATTTCGACTGGTGCAACGGCCAAATATCTTGGTTTGCCTAGTGAGATGGCTTTGCGTGGTCAGGGTGTTTCGGCTTG
>JAWXTL010000165.1:0-4182 GCA_044433565.1 Rikenellaceae bacterium
GGTCAGGTGCTACTTTATTTTGAGCCCCAAGAGATTGGATTTTCTGGGACTCTGCTGGGTCTTTTCTGGGACTCTGCTGGGTCAGGTGCTACTTTACCATTTTGACCTCTAAAGTGCTGCTCACCATCAAACAAAACATAAATCCTAAGACTCCCGCCCACCAAAAGTGCGAATAGTAGGACTCTCAGGCAAATGTAACTCAATCTTACCCAACATACTCTCATATCGAGCAATATTCTCCTGCAACATCAACATCAAACGCTTAGTATGCTCAGGAGTCAAAATAATACGACTCTGAACCTGCGATTTGGACATCCCTGGCATCATCCGAACAAAGTCCAACACAAACTCCGAAGTCGAATGTGAGATAATAGCCAAATTTGAATAAGTACCCAGTGCAATCTCGGCACTGATTTCAACATCAATTTCTGGTGAATTAGAATTTTCGTCTTTCATAATCTATAATTAATTTTTTAAGGGTTAATTAAGCTCATCACCAATAGAGTTATAAAACTTAAAGTCTATCATACCCAACGAATCATTAGGTATCACTTTTAGCGAAATCATATACTTCATAGCCCACCTAAAGCGTAAACTAAAAAGTCCCTTGGTCAAATATGAAGCAACATAAGGATGCAAATGCAAACGAATAATCTTCAAATGCTTCTCCTTGCTGTAATAGGCAATCTGATTCTCTAGCTGCTGATCCAAAAGGATAGTAGGGCTAACCTGACCTGTGCCACGACAAGTTGGGCAAGTCTCATTGATCGAAATCTGAGTCTCGGGACGAACCCGCTGACGAGTGATCTGCATCAAACCAAACTTCGTAAGTGGAAGAATAGTATGCTTTGCTCGATCCAAAGACATAGCCTGTTCCATAGCCTTCAAGACCAAAGAACGATTCTGAGACTGATGCAAATCAATAAAGTCAATAACAATAATACCCCCCATATCCTTCAATCGCAACTGACGTGCAACCTCCGGAACGGCATTCAAATTGACCTCCAAAGCGTTCTGCTCCTGATTCTCATCACTATTGGAGCGTCGACCACTATTCACATCAATAACATGCAAAGCCTCGGTATGCTCCACAATCAAATAAGCACCACGCTTAAAAGGAACAGTCTTACCAAAATTCTGCTTAATCTGTTTGGTAACATCAAAGTTATCAAAAATAGGAACATTCCCACGATAAAGCTTCACAATCTTCTCAGCATCAGGCTCAATCTCGCTAATATAATCACGAACCTGATTATAAACAGTCTCATTATCGGTATGAATAGCCGAAAAAGAGTCATTAAGTAGGTCTCGAAGGATCGCCGTAGTGCGATTCTCTTCGCCCAAAAGGCGGCTAGGAGCCTGTACTGTTGGGAGTGTAGCCATCACAGTCGACCACTTATCAAGCAGGTCGGCAATGTCATTTTCTATATCTTCTGTTGTTTTGTTCTCGGCCGCCGTACGCACAATAGTTCCAAAATTCTTCGGCAACATTTTTTCCACGATCTTGCGCAAACGCTTACGCTCCTCGGCACTCTTCACCTTCTGAGAGATATGAATCTTCGAGGAGAAAGGAATCAACACCAAGTGACGACCCGGTATCGAAATATCGCCTGTCAGGCGAGGTCCTTTGGTCGAAATAGGCTCTTTGGCAATCTGCACCAAAACCGAATCTCCTGTGGAGAGTTGGTTTCCTATGCGACCATCTTTTTTAAGATCTGGTAATTTCTTTTCGTAGGAGATGTCAATAGTTTTCCCTTTTTTGCCAGTCTGTTTGCTCAACTTCTGATAGTTGTTGAAATTTGCTCCCAGATCATGGTAATGGATAAAGGCATCTTTCTCGTAACCCACGTTTACGAAGGCGGCATTCAGACCCGCCATAATTTTGCGTACACGACCAACATAAATATCTCCGACCGAGAAGCCTGAGCCTCCTCTATCTTGGTTTAGCTCAACCAAGCGGCCGTTTTCGAGCAGGGCGATATGGATCTCTCCACCCGATGAATGTATTATTAGTTCTTTGGTCATTTAATTTGTCTAAAAAAACAGGTGTGGTGATTCTCTGTTATTCCTCTCGACTTAGAGAACGTGTTTCACCATCCTATAATTGTATTAAAAGCTCCCCCTCGATCAACAAACGGGGGCACTTTTAATGGGTTGTTAAATAAAAGAAACCTAAAGAGCAGAGACTTCTATGAATAAAAGGCGCTCTTTAGGTTTTTTTGTAGGTTCCTTATCGTCGTTGGGCAAAGGATTACCTCTTAAAAATAGAAGTGTTAAGTCTATCTGAACCTCAGAGGACTATTTCTTCTTCTTATGACGATTTTTTCTTAGTTGTTTCTTACGTTTGTGAGTAGACATTTTATGTCTCTTTCTTTTCTTACCACTTGGCATTGCTTTACTCTCTTTTAATGGTTAATACTATAGTTGATTGTTTATTAGTCGTTTTGGGTGCCTTGAACGTCGTTTACGAAGGTCTTGGCTGGTTTGAACGCAGGGATGTTACGTGCAGGGATCGTAATAGTTGTATTTTTAGAAATATTACGTGCTTTTTTCTCTGAACGATGTTTGATAATAAAGCTACCGAATCCTCGTAGGTACACGTTCTCATTATTCTTCATAGAATCTTTTACTGTTTCCATGAAAGATTCCACGACTTGTTGAATCTGTACTTTCTCAATACCTGTATTCTTAGCAATCTGGCTAATAACTTCAGCTTTTGTCATAATTGTTTTTCTCTGTTATTCTTTGTTAATTTCCCTTATTTGGGAGTGCAAATATAGCTCAAATAATTTAAATTCAGCGACTAATGTGCTTTTTTTTATTCAAATTCTATTAATACGGCTCCTTTTGGTACTGATTCGCCCTCTTTTACGTTGATTTTTGCCACTTTTCCCTCTATTGGTGAGGCGTATGTGTTGGCCATCTTCATTGCATTGAAGCTCAAAAGTGGATCTCCTTTGGCAACTTTGGTGCCAACCTCGACCATCAATTGGGTGATCGTGCCTGGGATATAAGACATAATCATCTTGGGGTTGGGGCGTGTCCACGGGGTGCGGTTTTTATATTTCTCGGTAAACGTTGTTTCAAACGTACCTTCTTCTGTTTTTAAACTGTCATTCATTGTTTAATGTGTAAAAAATCTTGGGTTGTTCGACTCTGAGCGGGGTGGTGATTAAAATGGTGGTAGACCGTGTTTTTTGGTTGGGGTTGCCACTGTTTTGTTTTTTGCCACCTCTAGCGCATGAACTAGGTAGTCTCGGGTTTGATCGGGTGTAATCACCGAATCTACGTAACCTTGCGAGGCTGCCACGTATGGATTTGCGAATTTCTCTTTGTATTCTGCGATTTTCTCTTGGCGCATTGCCACTGGATCTTCGGCTCCCATTATATCCTTGCGGAAGATGATGTTTGCTGCTCCCTCTGGGCCCATCACTGCGATTTCGGCTCCTGGCCATGCAAATACGAAGTCGGCTTGTAGGTGACGAGAGTTCATGGCTATATATCCTCCACCGTATGCTTTGCGTAGGATCACTGTAATTCTTGGCACTGTTGCCTCTGAGTATGCGTATAGGATTTTTGCTCCGTGGCGGATTACACCTGCGTGTTCTTGATCCACACCTGGCAGGTAACCCGGAAGGTCTTCTAGCGTGATGATTGGAATATTGAACGAATCGCAATAGCGGATAAAGCGAGCCGCTTTGTCTGAGCTATCGCAATCCAACACACCTGCCATAACTAGCGGCTGATTGGCTACGAAACCTACGGTTTGACCATTGATCTTGCCATAACCGATTACGATGTTACCGGCAAATCGCTCCATCACCTCAAAAAACTCGCTATTGTCGGCAACCGAACGGATCACCTCTCTTACATCATAAGGCTTGGTTGGGTCGGCCGGAACAATATCCGAGATATTGAGCGAAATGGTTGGCTCTTGCGCTTCCGCACGAGCTGTACCCTCTTGGTTGTTGTGAGGAACTAGCGAAAGAAGTTTACGAATCTGGTCGAAACACTCCTGCTCATCATTGGCAAAGAAGTGGGCGTTACCAGTCTTCTCGCAATGCACCTTAGCACCACCAAGCTCCTCCATGGTGATCTCCTCGCCTAGTACGGTTTTGATAACCTCTGGGCCCGTAATAAACATCTTCGATGTCTTGTCGACCATAAACACATAGTCGGTCA
>JAWXTL010000166.1:0-4181 GCA_044433565.1 Rikenellaceae bacterium
GGGCTTCCCGTAGGTCTGTACAATTGCTACTTGTAGGTAAAAAACATGTAATTCCTACCCATATATAGTTAGTTAGTCGTACTTTCTGAGGCTTATTGCTCTATTTTTGTGGAAATTATGCGTTTGCGACTTATTTCTTAGGGGTGTTTATTTTGTGCTATATCTTGTCGTTTATTTTTGACGATCTCGACTAAATAGCCTATTTTTGTTGCGTTTTAATATTGAACGTGTTGATTTAGATGAATATTGCTATTATTGGTGGGGGTGCTGCTGGTTTTTTCTCGGCTATTAACCTCAAGGAGATGATTCCTGATTGTGAGGTTACTATTTTTGAATCTTCTCATTCGGCTTTGTCTAAGGTTTTGGTTTCGGGGGGTGGTCGCTGCAATTTGACTAACTCTTTCGAGGGGGTTGGCGAGCTTTCTCAGGTTTATCCTCGGGGTCATCGGTTGATTAAGCAGGTGTTTCGTCTTTTTGATTATCGTGATACAGTGCGTTGGTTCGAGAGTCGGGGTGTTCGGTTGGTTACTCAGTCGGACTACTGTCTTTTTCCTGCTTCTCAACAGGCTTCACAGATTGTTGATACTTTTTTGGATCTTTCCCATAGCTTGGGGGTTGAGGTCTGTTATGGGCATAAGGTTACTCGTATTGACTCTACGGGGTTGGGGTTTGATATTTCTTTTGCCGATCGGGCTCTCTCTTCTTTGCATTTCGATCGGGTGATTGTTACTGTTGGGGGTAAGCCTCGATCGGAGGGTTTTTCTTTTTTGGATTCTCTCTCTTTGAAGGTTTCGCCTCCTGTCCCCTCTTTGTTTAGTTTTAATATCCCTGATGATTCGATTACCTCTTTGATGGGGAGTGTGGTCGATTGTGCCAGTGTCTCTATTGTAGGTATGAAATATCGGGGTACGGGGGCTTTGCTTGTTACCCATTGGGGTATTAGTGGACCTGCTGTTTTGCGCCTTTCTTCTTATGCTGCTCGTGAACTTTCGCAGAGTGATTATTGCGCTACTGTTTCTGTTAATTGGGTGGGGCAGAGCAATTCTCAGGTGGTTTTTGACCATCTTCAGCAGCTTGTTCGGGATTGTGGCTCTCGTCTGGTCACTAATATTCGTCCTTTTAATATTCCTACTCGACTTTGGAATTTGCTTGTCGAGAAGGCTGGGATTCCCTCTGAGCGTCGTTTTTCGGAGATTGGCACTAAGGGTTTGAATCGTTTGGTTAATTTGTTGACCAATGATCAATATCGGATCGGTGGTCGTAGTCGTTTTCGTGAGGAGTTTGTCACTTGTGGTGGTGTTTCTCTTTCGCAGGTTAATCTTTCGACTATGGAGTCACGGGCTTATCGGGGGTTGTATTTTGCTGGAGAGGTTTTGGATGTTGATGCACTTACTGGTGGATTTAATTTGCAGGGTGCTTGGAGTATGGGATATGCTGCTGCCTGTTCGATTGCTAATTCAATCGAGAAGGGCTGATTTTTAATTTTATATATTTTCACTATTATGGCTAGAAAGGCAGATCCTAAATATGTTCGAGCGAATGTTGATTTTCTTCGAGAGGCTCAGGCTTCTCAGGGGGTGTTACCACTTTCTGATGGGCTTCTCTATTCGGTTTTACGCTCGGGTGGATCTTCGCTTCGACCTTCGCTTCAGAGTATTGTTACGGTTCATTACCGTGGTGTTTTGATTGATGGTACAGAGTTTGACTCCACTTATGGTGGTTATGCCGAGACTTTTCGACTTCGGGAGGTGATTGTTGGGTGGCAGATTGCTTTACAGGGGATGTCGGTTGGAGATCATTGGCGGATTTATATTCCTAGTGTATTGGGATATGGTGATCGTCGTTGTGGGAATATTCCTGGTGGTTCGACTTTGATTTTCGAGGTTGAGTTGTTGGCTGTAAATTAGAGGTTTGCGACAATTTTATTTTGGAAAGAATGGTTCGTTTCTCGGACGGCTGTCGGTGAGACACGTAAGCCTTCAGGATTACGGGGCTCCCGACGGGGGGGAGCCGTCCGCCCCGTAGAGATTTCCCTTCTGGTGAAGGCAAATCTCCGCTATCGCAATAGAACCATTTTACCACAGAAGAGATTGATTGCTCTGGGACGTTCGGGTATTTTCTGGGACTCTTGTTGGGTCATGTGCTGCGAAAAAAATAGTGCAGGGCTCCCGTGTGGGGAGCGTCCGCCTCGTCGAGATTTTACCTTGCAGCAAAATCTCCGCTATCGCAATTGGACAATTTTACCCATAAGGGATCAGCCGATCAAAACAGATTTTATTACTGCTGATCTTTTGCAATAATCTTTTCGACATCATCCTGTACCTTGAGCAACCGCTCTTTGCAAATTGCAATTAACTCATTGGCACGTTTCACCTTTACCCCCAGAGTGTCTATCTCTAGTTGCGAAGAATTGATCTGAGAAAGTATCTGTTCGATCTCGGCAATAGCTTGGCTATATGATATTGTCTTGCTACGTGTTGTAGCTGCTTTGGTTGTTGTTGCCATAATGCTATATTTTACTGTTATACTGCATGGTTCAAAAGCTCACAATTAGTTATTCCCAAAAATAAATTTCTCGACCATATATGCCACACCATCCTGATCGTTCGATAGGGTGATATAGTCGGCCACCTCTTTTACTGGCTCCATGGCGTTGCTCATAGCTACTCCCAATCCTGCAAATTCAATCATCGAGAGATCATTCATCCCATCGCCTATGGTTATCATACTCTCACGCTCTTCGCCCGTATATTCCAGTAGACGAGCCAATGATTGAGCCTTGTCGATCTCTTTGGGTACTACCTCCAAGAAGAATGGGTGTGAGCAGAAGGCGTTTAGCTGTGAACCTAGCTCCCCGACAACTGCATCTCTTAGCGGTTCAATATTTTCGGGATCTCCCACTATCAGACATTTGTCAATATCGTAGGTTACCTCATCCGAGAAATTTTCGACTCGCCTAGTCTTCATCCCTGTGAATAGCACCTCCTTCAATACATACTGATCTTCTATATCCTCGGCTATTATGTTATCTTGTTGGTCGTAACTCAGAATAATTGTGTTGTGAGCTAGTGCCAATTGGTGCAGTCGGGGTACAAACTCTCGTGATAGAGTGGTGCTAAACACTGCCTCATCTTTCGAGAGGTCTATTATTTTTCCGCCGTTGAACGATAGTATAAATCCACCATATTTGTCCATCTTCAATCGACGTGCAATGGGTGTTATGCCATAGGTTGGGCGACCCGATGCCAGAACTAGCCTTACTCCTTGTTGTTGTGCTCGCTCTAGTGTTTCGAAGGTGTGTTGTGTGATCTCGCTGCGACTGTTGGTTAGTGTTCCGTCAATATCCAGAACCAAGATCTTGTATTTGAGGCTCTCTATCATACAACCAAAAGTGCTATAAACTGAATAAACAAAATCAAGAATACCATTGCAATTGGGTAGACCGTAGCATACGCCACACTTGGGATGTTGCTGTCGGTCATCGAATCGGCAGCAGCCAAACCTGGTGTACTTGTCATACCTCCGGTAATTGTACCCAAGAGGTCTAGTAGGCTAATTTTGAACACGCCGTATCCCACCAACATGGCAATCAACATCGGCACTATCGTGATTGCTGCTCCTACTCCGAAAAGCAGAAGTCCGCTATCTTGGAATGTCGATACTAGGTTTTTACCGGCCGATGTACCCACCTCTGCCAAGAAGAGCAGAAGTCCTAATTGTCTTAGGAGTTGGTTGGCTGGGCCCGACATCGACCACAAAATTGGGCCTGTTTTGCCCTTTGCACTTAGCAGTAGAGCCACGATCAAGACACCTCCTGTTAGCCCTGGAGAGAAGGAGAGTCCCCCTGGGAACGAGATGTTTAGTTGACCAAAGATTACCCCGAGGACTATACCCATTGCAATTGGGAAGAAGTCAGTGTCCGAGAGTTTTTTCTCGTCGTTTCCTAGGATACGAGCCAAGGTCGAAACCCCTTCTTTTTCGCCCACAACTACTATTTTGTCGCCTAGTTTGAGTGCCAAATCGGGCGATGGGGCGATTACGATTCCTGCACGTCTGATACGGATAACGGTACACCCTAGATTTCTTTGCAGATTTAGATCTCCTAGTTGTTTGTTGACCATCTCTTTTTTGGTTAGTAGTAGCGATTCCATGACCTGAGATTGTAGCAGGGGTAGCTCACC
>JAWXTL010000167.1:0-4173 GCA_044433565.1 Rikenellaceae bacterium
ATGACCACCTTTTCTCAGCTTAACAAAATAAGCATAGACCAAAAGCGAAACAAACAAAACCGTAGAGGCAATCTGCCACCACTGTGCACCACAATCATGAATCTGAGCACTAGCCTCGGACAAAGTAGAGGTAAACCACTGCAAAGGCAAAAGAAAATCAATCACCAAAGCAAAACAAATAGCCCCCAAAGTAATACTCAACAAATATAACAAAGTCACTCGCAATCCCAAAACCTTGCGAACAACCGCCAAAGTAGCAACATTGGTGGCAGGCCCCGCCATAAGAAACACAAGAGCTGCCCCAGGCGAAATACCCTTCATCAAAAGCGACAAAGCAATCGGAATAGATCCCGTAGAACAGATATACATAGGAATCGAAAGTGCCAAAACAACCAAAATATTCAAAATATAATAGTCGCTAAACAACGCAAAAACACTACTAGGGACAAAAACAGTGATAGCAGCAGCAACCAAAAGTCCAATCAAAAGCCACTTACCCAAATCTTGTAACATCTCGACAAAACCATAACGAAGAACATCCACAAACCCAAGCTTCTTACGAGCAACCTCCACTCCACAACCATTTGTTGCCAAAGAACGCTCCGAAGAAGAACCAGAAGCACGATCGACCAACAATCCCCCAATAAGCCCAACAATCAAAGCAACAATAGGACGAAGAATAGCAAAAGGAAGACCAAGCACACCATAAGTTGCCAAAATAGAGTCTACACCCGTTTGAGGCGTAGCAATCAAAAATGAGACCGTAGCACCATCCGAAGCACCCTCCTTCTTGAGTGACATAGCAGTGGGAATCACCCCACAAGAACACAAAGGAAGAGGAATACCAAAAATAGCCGAAAGAAAAACAGACCTAAATCCACGTTTACTAAGGTAGCGGCTAAAAGCAGATTTAGGGACATAAACATGCAAAAGACCAGCAACAAAAAACCCCAACAAAAGATAAGGAGACATTGCATTGAGCATATTGAGAAGTTCGATAATATAGTCCATAAGATTAAAATGGTTAATTTGAAACAAAAGTAAGAGATTAAATTCGTTAATCCAAACCAAGAAACCGGAAGATTGAAAAGATTCTATCCTCGAAGATATGGAATGTTCTCGGACGGCTGTCGGTGTGGATCGTAAGCCGTCAGGGTTACGAGGCTCCCGACGGGGCTAGTCGCAAGGGTGGTCGGAAGATTTCGGGGATAAAACGTTGGGGGCGTTCTAATGAAGAAATTACCCCTTGCCAGGGGGTAATTTCTGGGCAAAAGTTTTTGGTCGGTTGGGCGTTCTTTCAAAAAGCCTCACAGTTCCTAGTGGTTGGAGCTATACATCCTTGCGGTTAGAGGCTTTTGTTTCAGCGGATTTTGGTTCTCGCCCCCCACCCGACAAAAAAAAAACCTTGTCGAGTCTTCGACAAGGTTTCGGGGGGCGCAAAGTATTTTCATAATATAGTTCTTATCAGAAGCATTTCTGAATGCGGTAGCCAGACTTTTCGTCAGAAAAGTCAGCAGGGCGGACGCTCCCCCACGGGAGCCCTGCACTTCTATCGAAGCACAGGTCGCCCGAGCGTCCGAAAACAATCCATATCTCCGCTATCGCAATTGGAAATGACTTTGAGAAGAACTATATTATGAAAATACTTTACCGAAACTTTGTCGCATGTGGGGGCGAGAGAGAAACGACTAAGACCAAAAATACTCCGCCGCAATAATCTCCGATCGCAGTGAACTGTGGAGGCTTTTTACAATGGTCTTAAAAAAGCAAAACAAAAAAAATGAAACAAAATACAAAGCCCCAAGCCCAAAACATTTATAAAAAATTTATAAAACAACGACCATTTTGGGGATATTACAATCTATTACCATTTCGTCAATCACAACTGAAATTTTATCTGCAAAGCGAACCATTCAGATAGACAATCTCACCAAAATCCCAGATACACTTCGCAAAAACCACCCCCACAAACCCCGTAAACCACGATCAGACCCTGTGGGAGTTTGGATTATCGTAGATTATTTTATATCTTTGTGGAAATCACAACTGTGTCTAACAGTTGTAACACTCCCAAATCTAAAACAAGATTACATAGATATTAAATACAAAAGAAGAGACGATGCAACAACACAACAAGAGATTAGAAAAACAAGGTTTATATGATCCCAGCTTTGAGCATGACGCTTGTGGCGTGGGATTGTTAGCAAATATACACGGTGTCAAATCACACGAGATAATCGAGAAGGGACTCCAAGTCCTTGAACACATGGTGCACCGTGGAGCAGAAGGAGCCGACCCTCTAACGGGTGATGGTGCAGGTATCATGTTGCAAATCCCACACGAGTTTATCCTGCTACAAGGTATAGCAGTACCCGAAAAAGGTCGCTACGGAACAGGATTGGTCTTCTTGCCAAAAGACGATGACGACCAAACAAAGGCACTAGATATAATAGAGGCCGCAATCGAAGAGGATGGACTATCGCTACTAACACTACGTGACGTACCAGTCAACAGCAGCGTATTGGGTGTGGGGTCTGGAGCCACAGAGCCACAAATCAAACAAATATTTATCGAAGAGTCAAAAGAAAGCAAACTAACCCTAGATGCTAGACTCTACTGTCTACGCAAAAAAATAGAGCAACGAGTACAAGAGTCAGATATCCAAGACAAAGTATCATGCTATATCGTTAGTCTCTCGACCAAAGTGATAATCTACAAAGGGATGCTCTCGTCGACACAACTAAGGCACTACTTCTTCGACCTAGTAAGTCCATACCTAACTTCGGGAATGGCATTGGTGCACTCAAGATTTAGTACCAACACATTCCCAACATGGTCACTGGCGCAGCCATTCCGTTTCTTGGGACACAACGGAGAGATCAACACAGTCAAAGGAAACAGACTATGGATGGAAGCAAGAGAGAGTGTGCTCTCGGCAGCCCAACTAGGTGAAGTCGACCTTGGGCCAATAGTGCAAAAAGCAATGAGCGACAGTGCATCACTTGATAATGTGCTGGAGTACTTCGTAATGTCGGGAATGAGTCTTCCTCACGCACTATCAATGCTAGTGCCAGAGAGTTTCAACGACAAAAACCCAATCTCATCAGAACTAAAAGCATTCTACGAATATCACAGTATATTGATGGAGCCATGGGATGGCCCAGCTACCCTACTCTTCTCGGACGGTCGCTATGCAGTAGGTATGCTTGATAGAAATGGTCTACGTCCAGCACGATACGTAATAACCCAAAACGACACGATCATCATAGCATCCGAAACAGGAGTGCTAAACTTCGAGGGGGCGCAAATCAAAGAACGTGGAAGATTAAGACCAGGTAAGATGATAATGGTCGATATGGAGAAGGGAGAGATCTACGACAACGACACACTACGTGAAGAGTTGGCTTCGGCACAACCATACAAAGAGTGGCTATCGAAAAACCGTATCATCCTCGATAAGATCAGTTCGGCACGTACCGTAAAATACGATATGGAGGATTACGCACGAAAACTTCAAACATTTGGTTACACCAGAGAAGAGGTTGAAAAGCTAATCTTGCCAATGGCCGTCGAGGGCAAAGAGCCTGTTAATTCGATGGGTAACGACACCCCACTTGCAGTACTCTCGAACGAGCCACAGAGATTCTTCTCATATTTCCGTCAGAATTTTGCCCAAGTGACCAACCCCCCAATCGACCCATTGCGTGAAGAATTGGTAATGTCACTTAGCAGTTATATAGGTACGATAGACAAAAACCTACTGAACCCAAATCCAGAGCTATGTAAGATGGTCGAGCTAAAACGTCCGATCCTGACAAATGCCGAACTGGATATTCTCTCGAATCTTAGGTATAAAGGGTTTAATATGGCAAAGATTGCTATGACCTTCCCTGCGCACCACGGAGCCGAGGGGCTTGATCTGGCGATCGAAAGAATCTGCATGGAGGCCGAAAAAGCAGTGGATGACGGATGTCACTATATGATCCTAAGCGACCGTGATGTCGACCAACACAACGCACCTGTGCCATCGCTATTGGCAGTGTCGGCAGTGCACCACTACTTGATCCGCAAAAGAAAACGTGTGCAGATAGCACTAGTGGTCGAGACGGCCGAGGCTCGTGAAGTGACTCAATTTGCAACGCTAGTGGGTTACGGAGCAAGTGCCATCAACCC
>JAWXTL010000168.1:0-4150 GCA_044433565.1 Rikenellaceae bacterium
TTCAATTGCGATAGCGGAGATTTGCCTTCGATAAGAAGGGAAATCTCTACGGGGCGGACGGCTCCCCCCGTCGGGAGCCCCGTACTATTTCATAGCACGGGACACCTCGACAGCCGTCCGAGAACATTCCATATCTTCACACAAATCATTCATCCAAATACTTAACAATCACACCCCAAACCACAAAAAAAAGGTTGCCCCCCCAAAACAAGGAAGGCAACCCAAGGTTTAATCTTAAAAGTCTCTCTCTTAATTCAAAAAAGAGAAAACCCTATCAGACTTTGATCTCAACTTCAACACCCGATGGAAGCTCCAATTTCATAAGAGCATCAATGGTTTTAGGAGTTGAACTGTAAATGTCCAAAATTCTCTTGAAAGTAGAGATCTGGAACTGCTCACGTGACTTCTTATTAACGAAAGTAGAACGGTTTACAGTAAAGATTTTTTTGTTTGTAGGAAGTGGAATTGGGCCGCTTACTACTGCACCTGTAGATTTTACAGTTTTGACGATCTTCTCAGCAGATTTATCCACCAAGTTATGATCGAACGATTTTAGTTTGATTCTAATTTTTTGACTCATTGTTATTTGGTGGTTTTATTATTCAACATCAGATAGACGACCAGAAGATTTCTCGATGATCTCTTTGGCTAGGTTAGCGGTTACTTGATCGAAGTTAGAGAACTCCATTGACGAAGTAGCACGACCCGAAGAGATAGTACGAAGTACGGTTACATAACCAAACATCTCCGATAGTGGAACTTTAGCTTTGATAACACGTGCAGTACCTTTTTGCTCCATACCAGCAATCTGACCACGACGTTTGTTCAAGTCACCGATAATATCACCCATGTTCTCCTCTGGAGTTACAACCTCGACAGCCATAACTGGCTCCATGATAACTGGATTTGCTTTCAAAGCAGCGTGACGGAAACCTTGACGTGCTGCGATCTCAAACGATAGAGCATCTGAATCGACAGGGTGGAAAGATCCATCAATCAAAGTTACTTTCATAGCATCAATAGGGTAACCTGCCAATGCACCATTAGCCATAGCAGTAGTGAAACCTTTTTGAACAGCTGGAACAAATTCCTTAGGAATGTTACCACCTTTGACTACGTCAGCAAACTCAAGACCCGAGAATTCTGGGTTCTCACATGGTCCAAGTTCAAAGATAATATCCGCAAACTTACCACGACCACCAGTCTGTTTCTTGAATACCTCACGGTGTTGTACAGAAGAGGTAAGAGCCTCTTTATAGTTCACCTGTGGAGCACCTTGGTTGATCTCAACACCAAACTCACGACGCAAACGGTCAACGATGATCTCCAAGTGAAGCTCACCCATACCCGAGATAACAGTTTGACCAGAGTTTTCGTCAGTCTTAACAGTAAAGGTAGGATCCTCCTCAGCAAGTTTCGCCAAACCAACTCCCAATTTATCAAGGTCTTTCTGAGTTTTAGGCTCAACCGCAAGACCAATAACTGGCTCAGGGAAAGTCATAGACTCAAGAACGATTTGTTGTTTTTCGTCACAAAGAGTATCGCCAGTACGTACATCTTTGAAACCTACGGCAGCAGCAATATCACCAGCACCTACAAATTCAATAGGATTTTGTTTGTTTGCGTGCATTTGGTAGATACGAGAGATACGCTCTTTCTTACCCGAACGACTATTGAAAGTATAAGAACCTGCATCCAATTTACCAGAGTAAACACGGATAAAACCAAGACGACCTACGAATGGGTCAGTAGCGATTTTAAATGCTAGAGCACAGAAAGGATCATTTTCTGATGGGTGACGAGAAGTCTCTTCGTCTGTTTGAGGATTTGTACCGATGATCGCCTCGATGTCCATTGGAGATGGAAGGTAAGCGATTACAGAGTCCAAAAGCAACTGTACACCTTTGTTTTTGAATGATGAACCACAAAGCATTGGGATCACACTCATATTGATAGTAGCTTTACGAAGTGCAGCGATGATCTCCTCAGGAGTGATAGCGTCAGCATCTTCGAAGAATTTCTCCATAAGAGCATCATCCGAAGCGGCAACCTCCTCGATCATGAAAGCACGAGCAGCAGCAGCCTCTTCTTGAAGTTCAGCAGGGATCTCTTCGATATGGTAGTTATCACGAACTGTCTTGTCATCATAATAAAGGTAAGCACGGTTGTAAACCAAGTCAACAACACCTTCGAACTTATCTTCAGCACCGATAGGAAGTACGATAGGCACTGCGTTAGCACCTAGACGCTCTTTCACTTGTGCACAAACACTAGCGAAGTCAGCACCAGTACGGTCCATTTTGTTTACATAACCGATACGAGGCACGCTATATTTGTCAGCTTGTCTCCAAACGGTTTCTGATTGAGGCTCAACACCACCCACAGCACAGAAAGTAGCCACAGCACCATCAAGCACACGAAGTGAACGCTCTACCTCTACGGTAAAGTCAACGTGACCTGGGGTGTCAATGATATTGATTTGGTAGGTATTGTCTTTGTAGTTCCAGAAGGCGGTAGTAGCAGCCGAGGTGATAGTGATACCACGTTCTTGCTCTTGAACCATCCAGTCCATAGTTGCACCACCTTCGTGAACCTCACCAATTTTGTGAGTTTTACCAGTATAGAACAGAATACGTTCTGAAGTGGTGGTTTTACCGGCATCAATGTGCGCCATGATACCGATATTTCTTGTAAATTTAAGGTCTCTTGCCATTTTTACTTTTTCCCTCTAATTAAAATCTAAAATGTGCGAATGCCTTGTTAGCTTCAGCCATACGGTGCATTTCTTCTTTACGTTTGATAGCACCACCCTCGTTATTGAAGGCAGCTACGACTTCGGCAGCTAGTTTTTCGGCCATTGAGCGACCAGCACGTTTTTTAGAGAACGCTAGCAAATAGCGGATAGCCAATGCTACTTTGCGATCGGCACGAACTTCCATAGGAACTTGGAATGTTGCTCCACCGATACGGCGTGATTTAACTTCGACTTGTGGTGTGATGTTTTCAAGAGCTTGTTTCCAGATTTCTAGTGGAGTTTTTTCGCTATCTTTCATCTTCTCACCAACCATATCTAGTGTGTCATAGAATATGGTATAGGCAATACTCTTCTTACCGTCAACCATCAGATTGTTCACGAAACGAGTTACTAGAACGTCTCCGAATTTTGGATCTGGAAGTAGAATGCGCTTTTTAGGCGTTGCTTTTCTCATTGTTTTTTGTTTGTTTTGTTACAGAATTTGTTTTCTGTTAATTTCTTGTTTTGTTTTGTCTATTTCTTTTTAGCTGGTGCACCTGCTTTTGGTCTTTTAGAACCATATTTTGAGCGGCGTTGGCGACGACCATCAACTCCTGCTGAGTCGAGAGCACCACGAACAAGGTGATAACGAACACCTGGAAGGTCTTTTACACGACCACCACGTACTAGTACGATCGAGTGTTCTTGTAGGTTGTGACCTTCACCTGGGATATAGGCATTCACCTCTTTACCATTGGTTAGACGTACACGGGCTACTTTACGCATAGCCGAGTTTGGTTTTTTTGGAGTTGTAGTGTAAACACGTACACAAACTCCACGACGCTGAGGACATGCTGCTAGTGCTGGAGATTTTGATTTCTCGACTAGTTCAGTGCGGCCTTTGCGTACAAGTTGTTGAATAGTAGGCATTTTTGCTTTTTTAGTTTTTAACTTTATTTTAATTAGAGTACATAATTAGGGCACAAAGATATACATTTCTTTTTGATTTAGAAAACTTTATTAGCAAAAGATTTTAATATTAGCTCTTTTTGAGTTCTTTATGACAGGTGGGATTGGGTTCCAAAATAAAATGGTTCAATTGCGACAGCGAGACTTTTCTGCTAAGAAAAGTCAGCAGGTCGGACGCTCCCACCACGGGAGCCCTGCACTATTTCATAGTACAGTTCACCCGTAGCGTCCGAGAAACGACCATATCTTCGGGGATGATAATATTCCGAATGCGGTAGCGGAGATTTGCCTTCGCCAGAAGGGAAACACCTACGGGGCGGACGGCTCCCAAGGGTGGTCGGAAGATTGAAAAGATTCTACCCCGAAGGTATGGAGAGTTCTCGGACGCTACGGGTGTCATGTGCTACGAAGTAGTGCAGGGCTCCCGTGGGGGGAGCGTCCGCCCTG